>JABXKU010000113.1 GCA_013619105.1 Desulfuromonadales bacterium | reverse complement strand
GTCAACGCAGAGAACGCAGAGAAAAATCGAGGGAGACAAGAGGCGCTTGGCTTTGAATCTCCCTGTTAATAGCTGGACTTTAAACTAGGAATTTTAAGTTTTAGCTGTCTTGTGAAATCTTGCCGTTAACTCAGCGTCCTCTGCGTTGAAAAGGTTTTTGAGTGGTTGTCACGCTTTTCGAGTGAGTGAAGCTAAAAACCGTGAAAAAAAAGGTTTTGCATGTACGACATCGGATTCACCCATGTTCAGTAGTTTGATTGAAAGAGCTGAGAAAACAAGGAACTTGTCATGTTGACGCCGGTTATTTTATCAGGTGGCACCGGTACACGCCTTTGGCCCCTGTCGAGGGAGGTGTATCCCAAGCAGTTTTTGCCGCTGGTTACCGAACGGACTATGCTGCAGGATACGGTGCTGCGTTTTGCCGGTTTGCCGGAGGTGGGACAGCCGCTGGTGGTGTGCAACGAGGACCATCGCTTTATGGTGGCTGAGCAGTTGCGCCAAGCGGGATGTCCGGTCAGGGCGATTTTGCTGGAGCCGGTGGGGCGCAATACCGCCCCGGCTTTGGCTGTGGCCGCTTTGCAGGCGCAAAGGGCAGGCGGTGATCCGGTGCTGCTGGTGCTGCCGGCGGATCATTCGATTATCGATGCCGAGACGTTTCGTGGTTCGGTGGTAGTTGGAGATGAATTGGCCAGATCTGGCAAGCTGGTGACGTTTGGTATTGTGCCTGATACGCCTGAGATAGGGTATGGGTATATACGCGCCGGAGAAAGACTCGAATATGCTCACCATTTGTCAGCCGTCGCGACCAGTGACACCGCTGCTTTTCAAGTGGCCGAATTCGTCGAAAAGCCCGATCTTGCCACTGCCGAGGGCTATCTGAATTCAGGGGATTATTACTGGAACAGCGGTATGTTCATGTGTCTAGCGTCGCGCTATCTGGAGGAACTGGAGAAGTTCGCGCCGGAGATGCTGGCCTGCTGCTGTGAAGCCTTGGACAAGGCGCAGCGGGATCTGGATTTTGTGCGGTTGGATGCCGAGGCATTTGCGGCTTGTCCGAAGGATTCCATCGATTGTGCGGTGATGGAAAAGACCACCGATGCGGTGGTAATCCCACTGGATGCCGGGTGGAGTGATGTCGGCTCTTGGTCGGCACTCTGGGAAATAGGGCAGGCCGATGGGGCAGGCAATGTGCTGCGTGGCGATGTGCTGACCGAGGATGCACATAACTGCTACCTGCATTCCTCTGGGCGCTTAATTGCGGCCGTTGGTCTGCGGGACCATGTGGTGGTGGAGACGGCTGATGCGGTGCTGGTCGCTGCCCGCGACCGGGTGCAGGATGTCAAAGCTATCGTGGCCCAGTTGAACAAACAGGGTAGGGGCGAAGCGCTGCTCCATCGCCGGGTCAACCGCCCTTGGGGCAGTTACGAGTGCATCGACCAGTCCGAGCGGTTTCAGGTCAAGCGTATTTCCGTCCATCCCGGGGCTAGTCTGTCCCTGCAAAAACACCAGCACCGTGCTGAGCACTGGGTGGTGGTTAAGGGTACGGCGCGGATTACTAAAGACGGGGAAAGCTTCACCCTGTTGGAAAATCAGTCGACCTACATCCCCCTTGGTGTGATCCATCGCCTTGAGAACCCTGGGAACATTCCCCTGGAACTGATCGAGGTCCAGTCGGGGAGTTATCTGGGGGAGGATGATATTGTGCGTTTTGAGGATAGCTACGGCAGGGGTTGAAAAGCTATTAACCGCAGAGAACGCTGAGAAAAACCGAGGAGGACAAGAGGTGCTTGGCTTTGAATCTCCATGTTGTGGCTGAACTTTAAACAAGTAATTTTAAGTTTTGGGTGTCTTTTGAACTCTTTCCGTTAACTCAGCGCCCTCTGCGTTGAAATGGGTTTTGAGTAGTTGTCACTGCTTTTCAAGGGACCGAATTCGTCTAAAGCTGTCAACGCAGAGAACGCTGAGAAAAACCGAGGAGGACAACAGGCGTTCGGATTTGAATTAGCCTGTCAATGTAATTGTTTTAAAGAAAGAATTTCGAATTTTAGATGCCTTGTGACATCTCGCCGTTAACTCAGCGCCCTTTGCGTTGAAAAGATTTTTGTGTGGTTGTTCTTTTAACACGGAGAGAATTGAGATGGCTATGGACCTGAACGGTATTACCAATCAGATTATCGGTGCTGCGATCAAGGTTCACAAGGTTTTAGGGCCCGGTCTTTTGGAATCGGCTTACGAGACTTGTCTTAACTACGAATTGAAAGAGGCTGGGCTAGCAGTAGAAAGACAGAAGTCACAGCCCATTATTTACGAAGGGATCACAATCGATTGCGGATATCGCATGGATCTTTTGGTTGAAAACCTGGTTGTTCTCGAGTTGAAGGCTGTCGAAAGGATTTTGCCGATTCACAAAGCACAGCTTCTTTCTTACTTGAGGCTCTCAAGTTGCAAAATCGGGTTGTTGATAAATTTCAACACCAAGTATCTCAAAGATGGTATCTCTCGAATCGCAAACAATTTTTGAACTTTCGCTGTTAACTCAGCGCCCTCTGCGTTGAAAAGATTTTTTGAATGGTTGTCACTGCTTTTCAAGGGACCGAATTCGTCGGAAAGCTGTCAACGCAGAGAACGCTGAGAAAAACCGAGGGGGATAAGAGGCGCTTGGCTTTGACTCTCCCTGTTAATAGCTGGACTTTAACCTAGGAATTTCGAGTTTAGATGTATTTTGAACTCTTGCCGTTAACTCAGCGTCCTCTGCGTTGAAAAGATTTTTTTGAAGGTCGTCCTTTATCATGGAGCCGGTGTTGCGGCTCAATATCGAAGCGCGTGGTAATGCGGCCCTGATGCAGCACCAAACCGACGAGTTGCTACCGATCATCGATTTCACAAGCTAGCTCTCCATGGGGTAATTTTTTTGTTGCATTCAAATAACCGTTTTGTTATAAATTGCTTCGCTTCAAGCCGAAGTGGTGGAATTGGTAGACACGCATGTTTCAGGGACATGTGTCCGAAAGGACGTGGGAGTTCGAGTCTCCCCTTCGGCACCATAAATATTTAGGGGTTAGCGGTTCATTCGCTAACCTCTTTTTTTATTCGCTACGCAAGGCTAATAAGGGGTTTTTGTGGGGGTTATTTTAAATGATTCTATCCTCTGGCGAAAGTTCTGGTATTGTTGTAGAGAATAAGGTATGTTTGGGAGTTTTCAACAACCCCTTCAGAAGGTCAAGGGGGGGGAGACACGCCATATATCGTCCTCACATAGCTCGCTTTCCTCCGGCCTTCCGAGCTTTTTCCGAACAGGTTATTCATGACTGAAGAAACAAATACAACTACAAGCTTTGCCGATCTATCCCTCGCACCAGAAATCGCCCGGGCGATCGATGAGGTCGGTTACGAAACTCCTTCACCCATTCAGGCTCAAAGTATTCCATCGTTACTTGCTGGTCGTGACTTGCTTGGTCAGGCGCAGACGGGTACCGGTAAAACAGCTGCTTTTGCCCTTCCATTGCTGAGCCGTCTCGATCTTTCCGCAAAATATCCCCAGGTGCTGGTATTGACACCCACTCGGGAGTTGGCGCTGCAGGTGGCTGAGGCGGTGCAGACCTATGCTCGTCATCTGAAGGGTTTTAATGTGCTGCCGGTCTATGGCGGTCAAAATATGGGTCAGCAGCTGCGCCAGTTGCAGCGCGGCGCCCATGTCGTGGTCGGCACTCCGGGGCGTATTCAGGATCACCTTCGCCGTGGCACTTTGAAGTTAGATCGTCTGTCCTGTGTGGTGGTGGATGAGGCGGACGAAATGCTCAAAATGGGCTTTATCGACGATGTGGAGGCGATTCTACAGCACACTCCACAGGAACGCCAGACAGCCTTGTTTTCAGCCACCATGCCTGCCGGCGTGTTGAAGATAGCTCGCAGGTATCTGCGGGATCCTATCGAAGTACGGATTAAGAGCAAAACTTCGACCGTTTCCACCATCAAGCAGAGATACTGGATGGTCAAGGGATTAGCCAAGCTCGATGCTCTGACCCGGATTCTGGAAGCCGAAGAGATCGATGCAATGCTGATCTTTGTTCGGACCAAAATCGCCACGGTGGAATTGGCTGAAAAGCTTGAGGCTCGGGGATTTTCCAGTGCGGCTCTGAATGGCGACATGACCCAGGGTCTGCGGGAGAAAGCCGTCGAGCGGCTCAAGAATGGCAGTCTCGATATCGTTGTTGCCACCGATGTGGCGGCGCGTGGCCTTGATGTGCAACGTGTCAGCCATGTGGTCAATTATGACATTCCCTACGATACCGAGTCGTACGTTCATCGCATCGGTCGTACCGGACGGGCGGGGCGCGAGGGAACGGCGATTTTATTCGTAGCACCAAGAGAGCGGCGTATGCTGTCTGCTATCGAGCAGGCGACCCGACAAAAGATCGCTCCGATGAATCTTCCGACTCGCAAGGATATTACCGAGCGTCGGGTTGGCCTGTTCAAGGAACAGATCCAGAATGCCATGCAGGACGAGGATTTGTCCTTTTTTGAAGAGTTGGTCGATCGATGCGAGCAGGAATATGAGGTCGAGCCGCGCAGAATAGCTGCAGCTATGGCTTACCTGTTGCAGCAGGACCGCCCGCTGATGCCTGAGGAAAAGACCTTTGTTGAGCCCGCGTCTGCAACTCGCCAACGGTCTTCTGGTGGTGAACGTAGCACGGGTGCTGAACGTAGCACGGGTGATGAAGGCTTACGCCGCTACCGCGTAGAGGTTGGCAAGGTCCATGGAGTCGTGCCAGGGCATCTTGTTGGCGCTATCGCCAACGAGGCGAATATCAGTAATCGCGATATCGGCCAAATCAAAATCTTCCACGATTTTAGCCTGGTCGATCTGCCGGGAGATATGCCTGAGGCCAAGTTCCGTCACCTGCAGCAGGTGTGGGTTTGTGGTCAGCACTTGCAGCTCAGTGTTGATACCGGTGCAGAGAGCTCGCCCCGCCAGGGAAAGCCGCCCAAGCGGCGTCCGGCAGGCAAGCCAGGCGGCTACAAGGGAAACCCGGTTAAGAAACATCCCGCTGCAGCTAAGCGCGCTTCGAAAAAGGTTCACAAGTCCTGAAGTGCCGACGGTAGGCGCAGTGTTTGTTTGACCCCATTGGTTTAATTGAAAAAAGCCCGTCCATTTATTGGACGGGCTTTTTTTGTAAGAATATGTTCAGGGATAACCCTTGTCTTTAGTCTCTGGCAATCCGGCAGGGTTTAAACAGGTCAATTATTTTGCTCTAAACTGCCGATGATTATATCCTGACCTTTTCGGGGTCAGAGTTAAGTGCTATTGTGTAAGGATAAATGCAAATTTGATACATTCGCAAAGACCTTATAACGGGTGTTTAGCCCTTTGTCTAACGAGGTAGAGCCATGCTGAAAAGACTGTCTATTGGTTTGCTGTTGGTCGCGGCCGTTTTGTCCGGTTGTGCGGTCAATCCGGTCACCGGAAAAACGGAGCTGAGTCTGGTGCCTGAGAGTACCGAGCTTAGTATCGGCAAGGAGCAGTATCTGCCCAGTCGCCAGATGCAGGGGGGGGACTATACCACCGAGCCGGCGATCAATGCCTACGTTAGTGGTATCGGTCAGCGCCTGGCGGCGGTCAGCGACCGCAAGCTGCCTTACGAATTTAGCGTTATCAACGATTCAACCCCCAACGCCTGGGCTTTGCCCGGCGGAAAGATCGCCATCAACCGCGGCCTGCTGACCGAGCTGAACAGCGAAGCGGAGCTGGCGGCGGTGCTAAGTCACGAAATTGTTCATGCTGCGGCGCGTCATAGTGCCAAGGGCATGGAGCGGGGCATCTTACTGCAGGGCGCGGTTCTGGCTGCCGGGATTGCCTCGCAAAATAGTGAATTCGCTCAGATGGCGGTGGGGGGTGCCACCGTCGGCGCCGGACTGATTACCCAGAAGTACGGCCGGGATGCGGAGCGGGAGTCGGACTACTACGGCATGCAGTATATGGCTCGCGCCGGTTACGATCCCCGGGCGGCGATCGATCTGCAACAAACTTTTGTGCGCCTTTCCGAAGGGCGCAATAGCGACTGGCTGTCCGGCCTGTTTTCTAGTCATCCACCATCACAGGAGCGTGTCGAGGCCAACCGCCAGACCGCTAGCACTCTGGCCGCCGGTGGAGACGTTGGGCGGGACCGTTATCAGCAACAGATTGCACCGTTGGTTAAGGCCAGGGATGCCTATGCTGCTTACGACAAGGGCCGTAAGGCTCTGGAGGCAGGCCAAACCGCTGAGGCTTTAACCTTGGCCCAACAGGCTCTGGCTGCCGAGCCGCGGGAGGCGCTGTTCCATGCCCTGCGCGGTGACGTACGTTTTAAGCAGGGACGTTATCAGGATGCGGTGGTTAACTACGATCGGGCGGTTGAGCGCAATAATGCCTATTTTCATTATTACCTGCAGCGGGGTCTGGCGCTTCAGGAGCTAGGCCAACGGGATAAGGCCATGGCCGACTTGGAGCACAGCACCAAGCTACTGCCAACGGCTCCGGCCCTTAACGCCCTCGGCAAGTCGAGCCTGGCCCAGGGGGACAGAGAACAAGCCAAGCAGTACTTTGCGGCCGCTGCCGAATCCCGGTCACAGCCCGGGCAGGAAGCGGCAGCTTCGCTGGTGCGCCTCGATCTGCCCGATAACCCGCAGCAGTACCTTAAGGTCCGGCTCGGCCTTGATCGCCGTAATTATCTGCTGGCAGAGGTAGTGAATGGTACTCCCCTGGCGGTCACGGATGTGGAAATTGTGGTGCCTGTCTCTTATACACATCTGACGCTG
>JABXKU010000204.1 GCA_013619105.1 Desulfuromonadales bacterium | reverse complement strand
TATAAGAGACAGCAGTAAAGAGACTGCATGCCCAGAAGTCCTTCACGGCCGTTCTGCTAAATTCGGGGTCCGAGATCTAAAGGTGCCGGTTGAAAAATGTTTCAAAGAAGGAACAGTCATTGAAGAGATCATCCGTTCCCCGGACAAGCGGATGTGGGGGGTCAAGGTTTTCCCTTTGAAAGAGACCGAAGGGCAAGATCCACTTGCGCTGGCTGTTGCGGTCGATATTTCCGAAAAAGTCCAGCTTCGCGAAGAGGCTAATCGAGCAAACCGTTTGGCTTCTCTCGGTGAACTGGCGGCAGGGCTTGCTCACGAAATCAACAATCCTAATGCGGTAATTCTTTTGAACACGCCGATCATCAAGGATGCCTTTAGCGACGCCGAAAAAATTATCCATACCCACTATAGGCAGCATGGTGAAATTTCCCTGGCCGGGCTTGATTTTGCCGAGGTACAGATGGAGCTACCATTATTGATTGACCGGGTGCAACAAAGTGCTGAGCGGATCAAGCGTATTGTCGAAGATCTAAAGAGTTATGTTCGTGGCCAGGGGACGCAAGAATTTGGCAAAAGATTTGCCGCCGATCATGGGCAATTTTCAGAAGCTGGAGCAGGTGGTTATCAATTTGGTCCAGAACGCCTGTCAGGCTTTGCCCCAACGATCGCAGCGATTAGCCGTTGAGACATGCTTTAACCGGGACGAGGGTACAGTCGTTCTTCAAGTGCGAGATCAGGGCCATGGCATAGCGGAGGACAAGCTGTCGAGAGTGAAAGACCCTTTTTATACTACCAAGCGTAATATCGGCGGTACCGGGCTGGGACTGTCGGTATCCGAGCGAATATTGCAAGAACATCGAGCGCAGTTGCTTGTCGAGTCGGAACTCGGTCAGGGGACTTTGTTCAGCGTGTTGATTCCGGCCTGTAGATTAGAGGAATAATAACCATGCTTTTTCCTGAACGACCGATTTTGCTGGTGGATGATGAGCCTGCTTTTTTGCAAAGCCTGTCGCTTTCTTTAAAGAGAGCCGGCGGTTTTAACAACCTGGTGCAGTGTGCCGACAGCCGCCAAGTTGAAAGTCTGTTACTGAGCCAGAACTTCAGCCTGGTCATCATGGATATGGTAATGCCCCATTACACGGGTGTTGAGTTGCTGAAAATGGTTTCCGAAAACTTTCCCGGCTTACCGGTTATCATTCTCACCGGCATGAATCAAATCGAACAAGCGGTCAAATGCATTAAAGCCGGCGCTTTTGACTATCATGTAAAAACTGGTGAAATTGGGAAACTTGTTGTTGAGATTAAAAGGGCTCTGAAACAGTTGGAGCTGCAACAAGAATGTGAGCGGCTGAAACAGTCTGTTATGACCTGTCGTTTGGATTATCCTGAAGCATTTAAAGAAATCATCACGGCTAACATACAAATGCAGGCCATTTTCAGTTATGTCGAAGCCATTGCCAAGTCCTCTGAACCGGTATTGATCTGCGGTGAAAGTGGGGTCGGTAAAGAGTTGATTGGCCGGGCAGTGCACCGGGTCGGACGGCCAGATGGTCCCTGGGTAGCGGTCAACGTGGCGGGACTGGATGATGCTGTTTTTTCCGACACCCTATTTGGTCACGTAAAGGGGGCATTCACTGGGGCCGACCAGGAGCGTCCCGGGATGATTGAACAGGCCAAGAACGGCACTCTGTTTCTGGATGAAATCGGTTCAATGTCCTTGGCGTCGCAGATCAAATTGTTGCGCCTGATTCAGGAGGGGGAATATCGCCCCCTTGGCAGCGACCATCCTAAACGTACCAATGCCCGAATTGTAGCGGCCACAAACCTGGACCTGAGTCAACTCCAGGCAGAGAGCAGCTTTCGAAAAGACCTTTATTACCGTTTGAGGACGCACTATGTGGAAATTCCGCCGTTGCGAGAGCACAAAGAAGATTTACCGCTACTGCTCGATAAGTTTCTGGAGGAGGCGGCCCGTTTACAGGGAAAAAACAAACCAACTCCGCCACCTGAATTGGCAACCCTTCTTTCACTCCATTCTTTCCCGGGAAACGTGCGTGAATTGCGGGCCATGGTTTTCGATGCCGTAAGCAGGCATAAAGCAAAAAAACTCTCGATGAGTAG
>JABXKU010000112.1 GCA_013619105.1 Desulfuromonadales bacterium | reverse complement strand
CACTTAAATAAACAGCCCCCACCAGCGACAGCCCATAAAAATCAGAGCTCCTCCAAGGAGTCTGTCGGACAATCCATGAGCCGCCTGACTCGACAGGAACGTATGCACGGAATAGGCCAATAAATATTTGGATTGATTATTAAAGAAGTTGAAGATGGCCGATTATAGGGCCCAATAAGAGAGTCCGCTGGCAGCGATCTGAGGGCCGTCGAGCACGGCCTTGACGTCGATCACCACCCCGCGACCGTTGCCGTGGGAGCAGAGTTGTTGAAATTGACTGCAGGACATGCCAGCAAAAGCGTCGTGCGCCACGGCCAACACCACCGCATCGACCGGACCGATCCCTTCCAGGCTCTGCAGCTCGATGCCGTACTCATTGTGTGCCTCATCGGTATCGGCCACCGGGTCGTGAACCGCCACTTCGACCTGAAATTCTTTCAGTTCATTAATGATATCGACGACCTTGGTATTGCGTATGTCGGGCACGTTCTCCTTGAAGGTCAAGCCGAGAACCAACACCCGTGCGCCCTTGACCGCCTTGTCGGCCCGTATCAACTGCTTGACGGTGGTATCGGCAATGTACTTGCCCATGCCATCGTTGATGCGCCGACCCGCCAGAATCACCTGAGGGTAGTAGCCGACCTCTTCTGCCTTATAGGTCAGGTAAAAGGGATCGACGCCGATGCAGTGGCCACCGACCAGACCGGGGGTGAACTTGAGAAAGTTCCACTTGGTGCCGGCCGCTTCGAGCACGGCCTGGGTTGGAATATCCAGCCGATTGAAGATGATAGCCAGTTCGTTCATCAGGGCGATATTAAGATCACGTTGAGTATTTTCAATAACTTTAGCCGCTTCGGCCACCTTGATGGACGCCGCACGATGAACCCCGGCGGTCACCACTAATTCATAGACCCTGGCCACCGTCTCTAGAGTCTCGGCATCTTGCCCGGATACCACCTTGATAATTTTATCGACGGTATGCACCTTGTCGCCGGGATTGATCCGTTCTGGCGAATAACCGACCTTGAAATCCACGCCGCAGCGCAATCCCGACTCCTGCTCTAGAATCGGCACGCAAATATCCTCGGTCACACCGGGATAGACGGTCGACTCGTAAACCACGATAGATCCGGCAGACAGGTGGCGACCGATGGACCGGGAGGCCGACTCGATGGGACGCAGATCGGGCTTCTTGTGGTCATCGATAGGTGTTGGAACGGTGACGATAAGAAAGGATGCACCAGCCAGACATACCGCATCGTCAGAGTAGTCTATATGAGTAGAAGCTAGATCCTCACGGGTCAATTCCCCGGTCGCATCGTAGCCATCTCGTAATTCGCCGATCTTTTCCCTACTGGTGTCAAAACCAATAACCGCGACCTTACGACCGAAGGCGGCGGCCAGAGGCAGGCCGACATAACCGAGCCCGACCACGGCGATTTTCCCCCGTTTGTTCTGTATGTCATCAGATGTGATCAAGGTGCCCTCCTTAAGCAAAATATAATAAAACAAAACATCAGCGTAACCTTGGAAGAATCTACCAAGCATGCAAAGAGAAAAATGATGGAACAGGCATCTAGTGTCCATCCGGAAACTTTGGATGGACACAGTGCAGTTTTCATATGGGAAACGAGCAATTTTTCCCAAGGCCAAGGAAATCAAGCGCTTGCACGGAGGCGTAGCTGTTTACGCCGCACACGCAAGGGCGCGGATTGACACCGAGGTTGGGGAAAAGAGCCGTTTCCAGATGAAAACCATCTATTTACCACAGAGATCGCCGAGAAGCGCAATAAAACCGATGTCTTGTCTTTGCGCCCTCTGCGTTCTCTGCGGTAATTTGTCTCTATAGGGAAACATTCAAGAAAGGATTAAGAACAATAGTGGTAACTGGGGCATGCCCCACAAATGGGACGCCACACAAGTGCGGCACACCACAACCGGTGACGCGGGTCCTAAACCTGGTAATAATCCCGATACCAAGACACGAACCGCTGCACCCCTTCGGCAATGGGGGTCGCCGGTTTGAAGCCAACATCCCGCATTAAATCGTCCACATCCGCGTAGGTTGCAGGCACGTCGCCAGGCTGAATGGGCAATAGATTCTTCTCGGCTGTTTTTCCCAGGGCCTGCTCCAAGGTACTGATGAGATCCATCAACTCGACGGGATTGTTGTTGCCAATATTATACAGCCGACTGGGAGCGCTGCTGGTACCGGGATCCGGGTGAGCTCCGTCCCATTTTGGATTAGGCGTCGCGGTGTTATCCAAGGTACGCATCACCCCTTCGACAATATCATCGACATAGGTAAAGTCTCGACGCATTTTACCGTAATTAAAGACGTCGATGGGCTTTCCGGCCAGAATCGCTTTGGTGAACAGGAACATGGCCATATCTGGTCGGCCCCAGGGTCCGTAAACGGTAAAAAAGCGCAGCCCGGTTACCGGCAGACGATAGAGATGGGCATAGGTGTGAGCCATCAGTTCATTGGCTTTTTTCGAAGCCGCATACAAGGAGACCGGATGGTCGACGTTGTCGTGAATCGAAAAGGGCATATTGGTGTTAGCGCCGTAAACGGAAGACGACGAGGCATAGACCAGGTGTTCTACCTTATTGTGCCGACAGCCTTCCAGGACGTTCACGAATCCGGTCAGATTACTGTCGATATAGGCATGGGGATTGATCAATGAATAACGCACTCCGGCCTGGGCTGCCAGGTTCACTACCCGCTCGAAGCCTTCATCCTTAAACAGAGCAGCCATTCCTTCGCGGTCGGCCAGATCGAGCTGCACGAAACGAAAGCCGGCCTTTTTCTGCAGTTGCGCCAGGCGGGCCTCTTTGAGGGAAACGTCATAATAATCGTTGAGATTGTCGAGACCGACAACTTCATCGCCCCGATCAAGCAGCCTCTTCGACAGGTGAGAACCGATAAAACCGGCGGCGCCGGTCACTAAAATTTTTGCCACAGTATCCTCCACGCCGGGTTTCATTTAACCGGCCGCATACTAAATGTAATACTAAAAACAACGGTACTTGTCGAAACGATGCCCCGTCACCCCCTACGGCCGATACCCAGGTATTCGAAACCGGCCTCCCGCATCTGCTGCGGATCGTACTGGTTGCGACCATCGATGATCACCGGCTGTTTCATGATTTTTTTCATGGCCATAAAATCCGGGGTACGGAAGGGCTTCCATTCGGTAACCAACACCATGGCATCGGCTGCCTTGAGAGCATCGTACTGATGGTCAGCCAGCACCAGATCGCAGTTATCGAACCAGGCATTAGGCAGAATCTTACGGGCCGCATCCATGGCAATGGGATCATAGGCCTTGACCCGCGCCCCGGCGCCAATCAGGTCATGCAGCAGCACCAGCGAGGAGGCTTCGCGCAGATCGTCGGTGCCCGGCTTGAAAGCCAGCCCCCAAACGCCGATGGTTATGCCGCTCAGATCGGAACCGAACCGTTGGCAGATTTTCTCGAACAGTACCCGCTGCTGTCGTTTATTACGCTCATCGACGCTGCGCAGCACCTGGGCATCGTACTGGCAACTCTCTGCCAGGTGAATCAGGGCCTTAACGTCTTTGGGAAAACAGGAACCACCATAGCCGCAGCCGGGATAGATAAAGGAATAGCCGATGCGCTCATCGGAGCCGATGCCCCGCCGCACGTTTTCTACATCGACATCGAGCCGATCGCAGAGGTTAGCGATTTCGTTGATAAAGGAAATCTTGGTGGCCAGCATGGCATTGGCGGCGTACTTGGTCATCTCTGCATCGCGCACCCCCATATACAAGGTGCGATCCCGATTCATATTGAAAGGCATGTAAAGCTGGCGCATGATCTCCCGAGCCCGGTCACTGTCGGCACCGATAATGATACGGTCGGGGCGCATGAAGTCTTCAATGGCCGCCCCCTCCTTGAGAAATTCGGGATTGCTGACCACATCGAAATCGATCTGTACTCCGCGCTTTTGCAGTTCGGCCTCGATCACCGCCCGTACCTGATCGGCGGTTCCTACCGGCACCGTCGACTTATCGACCACCACCGCATAGCCATTCAGATGCTGGCCGATCTCCTTGGCTACCGCCAGCACCTGGCTGAGATCCGCCGAACCGTCGTGGTTGGACGGCGTGCCGACGCCGATAAGGTAGAGGCTGGAGTCGCCCATCGCCTCTGGCAGGGAGGAGGAAAACTGTAACCGCCCTTCCCGGGAATTGTTGAGGACCAACACCTCCAAGCCCGGCTCATAGATGGGGACCTTGCCTTCTCTTAGCGCGGCGACCTTGGTCGGGTCGGTATCGACACAAGTCACTTGATTGCCCATCTCGGCAAAACAGGTGCCGGTAACCAGACCCACATAACCAGTTCCAATAACGGTCAAATTCATCGAATATCCATCCTGAAGAAGAGAAGTTGATTGTTTAGCAAACTGCCAGGGCGCATCGCGCCCCCCTTACGAGAATCCATCCCCTGTGGGTGGTTAGTCAGCGCCTGCGGCACCGGCAACAGATCTGCGGCGAGAGACTCGGCGCCATGTCCGTTGCGGCCGTAACAATTATAGCAACCTTGTAGGGATTAGCCACTACCGTTACTACACCTACCCGCCGTAACGGGCGAAAAAACTGTGCAGATTCCCCTGCAACTGATCCTGCACCATTAAACCGGGACCCAACAGATATCCAATCGCCCGAGCATACAGTGCGGAGCGCAGTGCCCCTATGAAATCGGATGGTTGTGAATAGTTGTATTACTTTTAAGGATTGGGCCAGGGTCTCAGGGCCACCGCCTGTCGCGGGCAGAATGTGGCCATGCCAGTCACTTATTGGACCAAAATACCGGCTGACGCTGTGCCAGACAAGCAGCGATTTTGTATCAAAAGCGGGGCGCAATAGCAACCCCAATAACCCCTTACGAATATGAATCGGTGGCGCCTCAGCGATCGACCTTAACCCAGACGGTACGTTCCTGCTGAAGATTGCTGGTACGCCAGGTTAGAATGGCGCGGGAGACCTCGTCACCTTCCCGCAGATGATGCCCGAGATCGACCCACTGGCCAAGTGGCACCCGCACCGTGCTAATCAGCTCTTGCAATTGTACTGCCGAGGGCATGCCCATCATGCGGGCACTGCTACGCTGAAAACCCTCCAGATGGGGCCGTATCTCCAAGGTGGCATATCCCCGTTCAAGAATCGGCCGCACCCAAAAACCGGTATTGACGGTCTGAAAATCGATGGTCTGACCATAGCCGGCATAGCGACGGGCCAGCAACAGCATCTCCCGCACGTAGGGCACCTTCTCCCCCATGAGAATAAAGCCCTTGCTGCCATCCCGCAGCCGCAGAGTCTGCGTCGTCTGCTCGGCCGTATTGCCAAGCTGTCGCGCCCCTGATGCTGCACCGGCAGGCTCAGAGACGGCAGCGCCAGACGCTAGTGAATTGCTTAGAACCGCGCGAGTACCCGCTTGTCCCTGACGATTTTCTTGGCGCACGCTGATACGCAGCATGGTCGGCGGCAGATCGATCTGCTGCAGCACCTCCTCGATGGTGGCGATCTCCTCCGTTGAGGCGTTGATGATCAGACGATTATCCCAGGTACTGACCTTGCCCTGTCCTTCGAGCACGTCCCTCACCACCGGCAAAATCTCTTCTGCAGCCACGTGTTTTAGAGCCAGCACCTTGATTTCTGCCTGGCAAGGCCAGGCAGTTACCAACAAAAACAATAACAAAGTGCAACAACATATAGAGAACCTGCCGGGCATATCCGTCTCCCTCAATCGATTAATTTCTTTGAAAATTCCCTAGCAAGAGCCAGGGTGGCCATAGGCTACGAAGCACTATACCAATTCCATATCGTCCCATACACCTGTTTTGTTAAAAATATAGAGTCAAAAAAGAAAGAGTTTTTAACCATGATTTAGGTTTTACGAATGCATCAATTTTTTTAAGTCGGATTTATCTACCAATAGGTTGGTGGTTTCAAGTTCAAAGTGCAACAGGGTTTAAGGTACGCTCATAGTATTCTCGGAAATCAAAATCTGGCAAGAAAATTTCTGCCGGGCACTTCCAACCAAGGCTTTTCCTCGGCCTGGCGTTGAGCTTCAAGGCGATCAGATCAAGCTCCCGTTGAGAAAACACGGACAGATCCGTTCCCTTTGGTAGATACTGCCGTAACAGCCCATTGGTGTTCTCGTTGAGGCCTCTTTGCCAAGGGCTATGGGGATCAGCAAAGTAGACCTTGATTCCGGTCTTTTTCGACAACGTCTCATGGCAGGCCATTTCCTTGCCTTGGTCGTAGGTCATACTTAAACGCCGTTGGGCATCAACTCGGTTGAGAACAAAGCTGAATCCCTTTTCAGCCGCCACGGCGCTGGCGTTATCGACTTTGGCCAGAGTGACAAACAAACTGGTCCTCTCCACCAGCGTACCTACAGCGGAGGCATTGCGCGCCCCCTTGATGAGGTCGCCCTCCCAGTGGCCGGGAACCAGCCGTTCGTCCACTTCTGAAGGACGTTCATGGATGGTGACCATATTCGGGATACTACCTCTGCGGTCCTCACCACGCGTCCGCGGGCGGCGCTTCTTGCGTGATTGCCGCAGCAAGGCAATTATTTCCTTGCGCAGCTCACCTCGTGGCATTGTGTAGATCGCCGTGTAGATTGTCTCATGGCTGATATGGAACTGAGTTTCATCTGGGTGCATACGCTTGAGTGTAGCAGAAACCTGTTCCGGTGAGTTACCTGCCTGCAAAAGCGAGACAACTGCTTCCCAGAGCGCCCCACCGGGAACCATCCGCTTGGGCTTTCTCGGCTGATGAGCCATGTGTCTAGCGCGCTTTTCTGC
>JABXKU010000033.1 GCA_013619105.1 Desulfuromonadales bacterium | reverse complement strand
ATTTTATGAATTTTGAAAATATCTCTATTGTATTGGTCGAGCCTCAGGGGCCTTTGAATGTCGGTTCTGTTTGCCGGGCCATGAAGAATTTCGGTTTCAATGATTTGCGTCTAGTCAATCCACGGGCTGATCATCTAGGTGACGAAGCGAGACGCATGGCAGTTAAGGCCGGCGGCTTGTTGGAAGAAGCAGCCATATTTACCAGTCTCGAAGATGCCTTGCAGGATTGCCAGCTAGCCCTAGCGACCACCCGTCGTTTCGGCAAATATCGCGAGGATTTTCTTCATCCCGATCAGGCCGCCGATTATCTGCTGCCTTGGACCGAGAAGGGAAGGGTGGCCTTGGTGTTCGGTCGCGAAGATAAGGGGCTTACCACCGATGAGCTAGACCTTTGTCAGCGCCTTATCACGATACCGACCAGCGATCAGTTGCCCTCCATGAATCTGGCCCAGTCGGTAGTGCTTTGTCTTTATGAAATTAGTAAAGTGCAGGCGGCCGCTCAGCTAAAGACAGGCGGGCGCAAAAAACTAGCTACCAACAGGGTGCTCGAGAGTATGTACGGGCATATGCGCAGTACTCTCTGTGATATCGGTTTTCTAGATGAACAAAACCCTGACCATATCCTGCGCAGCCTGCGGCGTATTTTTGGCCGGGCCGGGCTTAACGACCGGGAAGTTCGCATATTGAGGGGGCTTTGGAGTCGGCTCGACTGGCTGGAGCGTGAGCGGCGCAAAGGGAAGGAACCGCAATTATGAATCTGATTATAGATGATTTGCATATAGAGTCCCTGGTTTACGGGGGCAACGGCCTTGGGTATCACGACGGCAAGGTCATTTTCGTCCCGCAGACAGCTCCGGGTGATCGAGTGAGTTGCCGCGTGATTAAATCGAAAAAACGTTTTGCCGAAGCCCGGTTGGAGAAGGTGCTGCAACCCTCTGAAAAACGCTGCCCTCCGGCCTGTCCGGTATTTGGCCAATGTGGAGGTTGTCAGTGGCAACATCTACCTTATGAAGTCCAGAGCGCCTGGAAAGATAAGATTTTTTCCGATCTTCTCCATCGTCAAACCGGGGTGGCTCGAGAGCGGATCCGGCCCCTGGTTGCAGCTAGCGAGCCTTGGAATTACCGAAGCCGTGCTCAACTCAAGCTTCAGGTGACCGGCCAGCAATTGGTTATGGGATTTTACCGTCGTGGTAGTCATGTTGTGGTTGATCACCAGCAGTGCCCTATCCTGCATCCTAGCCTTAACCAGGCGGCTAGGGTATTCCGTGAGGCGCTCAATGGTTTCCGGCATAGCCGCCGCATGATACAGCTAGATTTAGGGATGGGCGACGATGGACAAGTTCGGGCCGTATTGCATTATCTCGGTACGGACGGCGCGGCCATCGCCGATTTCCTTCGGCCTCGGGTCTCTGCTGCAGGTATCGCTCTGTATTTGCAGGGTGGGCGTACGGGCCAGCTGCAACCGGTCTGCGGGGAAGAAGATCTCTGCATTCACGTCGGTCAGCCGCCTCTGACGTTGGCTTACGGCCCAGGCGGCTTTGCCCAAGTCAACCTGGAGCAGAACCGCGCCATGACCGAGGCGGTTGTCAATGCTGTTCAGCAAAGCGGTGCAAAGCGGGTGCTCGATCTCTATTGCGGCATGGGCAACCTGTCTCTGGCTATAGCACGCTTTGTTGACCAAGTGACCGGCGTGGAAGATTTTGCCCCGGCGATCACCAAGGCCCAGGCCAATGCTCAGCGTAACGGTATCGATAATGCGGTTTTCCATCATCATTCGGCCGAAGGTGCAGCCAGTCAGCTGTCAAGGGACTCAGGTTTCGATTTGATTATGCTGGACCCGCCTCGTAGCGGTGCTTCTGGCGTCGTTAAAGAGTTGCAGGTGTTGCGTCCCCGGCATATTCTCTATGTCTCCTGTGAACCGCCGACCCTGACGCGGGACCTGAAGCCGTTGCTGGAGGACGGCTACAGCCTGGAATGGAGTCAACCCTTTGACTTTTTCCCCCAGACCCATCACATCGAAAGCGTCAGCCTGTTGCGGCGCAATGAAGATGGGGGCTAGGCCAACCCGGGTTCCGCTGCTCTGCGCTCTTCCGTGACCCTCCTGTCGCTTGGACGGTATGCGGAGTGCGCTTGTTTTCCATGGAGCTGTCATGCAGAGAGTGTTCTTCCTTACCGTTGTTGTATTGCTGACTGCGAGCAGCTGTTCTCCGGTCCTCAAACCAACGCCCACGCATCGCTTACAGATCGATAAACGTCTACAGCTTGCCATGGCCTTGCCAAGTCCTCGTTGGCAGTTCGGCTCTGAAGCACCAAACCTTGTCGCGCAAAAGATGTCTGATCATCTGCGGCAGGAGGTGGCTGCCGCTGCTCCCCATATCAGCGATAAGCAACTATTACTGCTGGCTCGGAAACGACTGGCGGTTAATGAAGGGTATGTATCCAATGAACATAGTGGTGCCTGCCTGATGATAGACTTTAGCTCGCGTCGACAGGGAAAGACAGACCCGACTCGTGCTGAACTGAAGGCGTCGGCCTACGGGGCCCTGCTGGCGCTAGCGAATGAAGAGGGGGTGACTGACCTGGAGTACCAAATGGCCCCATCATTCATCGCTGGCCCTTCGAAGGCTCAAAGAGTTGAAGCCCATTATCTGCTGGGTGGGGAGGCCCGATTTTTTGTCGGCATCATCGGCTTTAAAGCCCCCTACCGGTTTTATCTGTATTACAATGATTCTCTTCGTGATCCACGGGACGGAATCGAAATGGAGCAGATTCTCAACTCCCTGCAATTGCTGTCTGCGCCGTAGTTGAAGCGATACCTGTAAGCGTAAATTGTTCTTGCGGAAAGCTGATGTTTGTGGTAATTGTAAAGGATAATTATTGTTCACTAAAGAGTGGGCTCGCAGCTCACTTTTTTTATTTCGGGGCTTAGTGTTATGTCAGGCAGAGCTGTTATCGACAGAATAACCGAACTTATTGAGCCGATCCTTGCTGAAAAAGGTTTCGAGCTGGTTCTTCTCGAGTGTCGCCGAGAGGAACGGGATATGGTGCTGCGTCTCTTTGTTGACAAGGAGGGTGGGATCACTCTTGATAACTGTGCCGAGGTTAGCCGCGAAGTCAGCGTGCTGCTGGAGGTTGAGGATCCGATAACTTCGGCCTATCGGTTAGAGGTTTCCTCGCCGGGCATCGATCGGCCGTTGACTCGACCTGCCGACTACGAACGCTTTCGTCTGCGCCTCGCCAAGATCAAGATGGCCTGTAAGTGCGACCCAGATCAGCGGGGACAGCAACGCAAAACCTTTGTCGGTAAGTTGCTTGGATTGCGCGATGGAATGGTGCTGCTGGAACAAACGGATAAAAAAGGCGGCATTGTTGAGTTGCCCTTGTGTGATATCGAGCGCGCCAACCTGGAAATTGAGTTTTAATGTTTATGACCGCTATTCCCGGCCGCGAACAAAGTAAAGAGAACTAGGGGGATATAGATAAAATGCTGGAAAATCTAAATCACATTATTGATCAGGTCGTTAAGGACAAGGGTATCGATCGTGCCGTTTTGGTCGAAGCACTCGAGTCCGCGGTCTTGTCTGCAGCCAATAAAAAGTTTCGTAACACCCGTGACCTTGAAGCTCATTATAATGATGAGTTGGGGGAAGTGGAGATCTTCGAGTTCGTCACTGTTGTCGATGAGGTGCTCGATTCCTATAAGGAAATCGACCTGGAGGAAGCAGGGGGAATTGACCCTGATGTGCAGGCAGGCGACTCCCTTGGCATGAAGATGGATGCTGGCAGTTTCAGCCGCATCGCCGCTCAGACCGCCAAACAGGTCATTATTCAAAAAGTGCGAGAAGCCGAGCGGGAAAAGATCTTCAATGAGTTCAAGGACCGGGTTGGTGAGCTGGTGAATGGCATCGTTCGTCGTTACGAGCGTGGCGATCTCATCGTTGACTTAGGTATGTCAGAGGGGTTGCTGCCGCATCGGGAGCAGGTGCCTCGGGAAAATTATCGCCAGGGCGACCGAGTTCGGGTCTATATCTCTGAGGTAAAGATGGCGACTAAGGGACCTCAGATTATCTTGTCCCGTAGTCATCCCAATTTGGTGGCTGCACTGTTTCATTTTGAAGTACCTGAAATCGCAGAGGGTATTGTCGAGATCAAAGCCGTCGCTCGCGAAGCCGGCAGTCGCACCAAGATCGCTGTAGCATCCTATGACTCTGATGTCGATCCGGTTGGAGCTTGTGTTGGTATGCGAGGTTCACGGGTGCAGAATGTTGTCTCCGAGCTGCGTGGGGAAAAAATTGACATTATACCCTGGACAATGGATGTTGGACGCTTTGCCTGCTCGGCTCTGTCTCCTGCAGAAGTTACCCGGATTTACGTTGATAACGAAATGAAATCCCTCGAAGTCATTGTGCCCGACGATCAACTCTCCCTCGCCATTGGTAAAAAAGGGCAGAATGTTCGTCTTGCGGCCAAGTTGACCGGATGGAATATCGATATTAAGAGCGAAACCAGAGCGGCGGAAGCCGCTATGGAAGAATTTGATGAGCAAACTGGTCAGGGCGTTGAAGGGCCAGGAAAAGCCGAGGGGGCTGAAGAAGAGCCAATCGAGGCCGGTGATGTCGAATCGGCTGAGCCTTTGACTGACCAGTTGGACGCGGAAGCCGAGGGGGCTGAAGAAGAGCCAATCGAGGCCGGTGATGTCGAATCGGCTGAGCCTTTGACTGACCAGTTGGACGCGGAAGCCGCGGAAGCTGAGGAAGCTGAGGAAGGGCTAAGCGAGGCCGGTGATGTCGAATCGACCGAACCCTTGACTGATCAGTTGGATGCGGAAACCGCTGAAGATGCTAGCCAGCTCAAGGATGAGACAGCTTCTGAGGATGAAGAAGTAGGTACCGATGAGGAGCGGAGTCAGGATTGAGTAAGGCAAGTCAGCAAGGGCCGCAACGCAGTTGTATTGCCTGCCGCAAGGTTCTTGACCAGTCACTTTTGGTGCGGTATGTTCTTTCACCGCAGGGCGAAGTCCTGGTTGACTATGGACGAAAATTGCCCGGCCGGGGAGGATATACCTGCTGTGAAGTCTCTTGCCTGGAAACAGCGGTTAAGCGAAAACAGTTCGAACGAATTTTCACGGGGTGCTGCTTGCCGCCGACATACGAGGCCCTAAAAGAATCCCTGGTTAAGCAGGTTAGGCAGCGTGTGGCCAACCTGGTTGGGATGGCTCGAAAATCGGGAATCGTTAGGTCAGGCAGTCGTCTTGTTATGACGGAGTTAGGCCGTGATTCAGAACTATCCCTTGTGTTGCTAAGTGAAGATCTGTCGCCAACCATTGCCAGTAAGGTGGTGTCGATAGCCGAAAATCGTGGGGTCCCCTGCCATGTCATATTTGACAAGGGTTATATGGGACAGTTGATGGGCAAGGGGGAGCGAAGCGTTGTTGCGCTGCGTTCTGGCCCGCTTGCGGAGACAATAAATAATGAAATCTTAAGATACAAGCAGATTGCGGGAGAGGCCTGATGGTTGACAAAATGCGAGTTTACGAATTAGCGCAAAAACTGGGGTTGGATAATAAGGTGCTGCTAGAGCGCCTTAAGGGTGCTGGAATCGAAGCCAAGAATCACTTGAGCGTTCTGGATTCAGCGGCCCTTGCTCTTCTTGACGGTGGCGAAGCTGCTGTCGAGTCTACGCCCCAGGAGGTCGTAGAACAAAAGGTCGAGGAGCAGCGGATTAACCCCGGCATCATTCGCCGCCGTCGTAAGGAAGTTCCTAAAGCT
This sequence comes from Desulfuromonadales bacterium, assembly GCA_013619105.1. Classification (GTDB taxonomy): domain Bacteria; phylum Desulfobacterota; class Desulfuromonadia; order Desulfuromonadales; family Syntrophotaleaceae; genus Syntrophotalea_A. The sequence continues at coordinate 21,444 of JABXKU010000033.1, read as the reverse complement.
GCCCCATCAGTCGACGAGCCCGTTGCCGCAATTCCTGCTTCCGCTGATGCGGAAACTGAGATTACTGCGCCCATTGCTGAGGTTGTTTCCGAAGAGCAGGCCGAGCCCGTAGTCGAAGTGGCTTCGCAGGAGCCTGATGTTAAGGCACCTGCTGCTGAGGCACCTGCCGCTAAGGCACCTGCTGCTGAGGCACCTGCTGCTGAGGTACCTGCTGCTGAGGTACCTGCTGCTGAGGCACCTGCTGCTGAGGCACCTGCTGCTGAGGCACCTGCTGCTGAGGTCTCGGTTGAATCTAAGGATGACGTCGCAGATAAACTGGCGACCACCGAAGTCCCGCAACCGTCAACAAAAAAAGCAGCACCTGCTCCCGAAGTGAGGGAGGCGACTGCGTCCCAGGCAAAAATTCTTGGTCGAGTAGAAATTTCTCAATTAACTCCGCCCAAAAGAACCCAGTCGGGTCGGCCCCGCAACGACCGTGGTACTGGTTCTCCCAGACCCGGGTCAGCTAGACCTGGTTCTGCTAGACCTGGTTCTGCTAGACCTGGTTCTGCTAGACCTGGTTCTGCTCGTCCCACGTCGAAGCCTACGCAGGTAGTTCCGCCGGAAGTACTGGTACAGGAAGAAGCAGCGCGTGCCAGCAAAAAGAAGAAGGGCAACAAAGGCCCCGCCGCCCGAGATAATGAGGTGCGCGATGGTGGTCGTGGGCGTAGGCCGAAGCGGGAGATTTTTGAGCCCGATCGGGACCGTCGTCCTCGCAGGGGTAAAAAAGGCGGCAAGACCCTTAAGAAAACCGAGGTGACTACCTCTAAGGCCATCAAACGGATTATTCGTATCAGCGATGTAATAACCGTTGGTGAACTGGCCAAACGTATGGGTATCAAGGGCAAGGACCTGATTAAGGAGTTGATGCGTCAAGGTAGTATGGTGACCATTAATCATCCCCTTGATTATGAAACAGCCGCCCTGTTGGCCACTGAATTCAAGTATGAAGTGGAAAACGTCGCGTTTGACGAGGGTATGCTCCTTGAAGAGGTTGGCATTGAGTCCGAAGGACCTGACGAGGAAAAGGACTTACAGGTTCGCCCGCCGGTGGTAACCATCATGGGACATGTCGACCATGGTAAAACCAGTCTTCTTGATGCGATCCGTTCCACTGAGGTGACCGCTGGCGAGGCCGGGGGAATCACTCAGCATATCGGCGCCTACGATGTCGAACTGGATGGCCGCAAAATTACCTTTCTAGACACCCCCGGTCACGAGGCTTTTACCGCCATGCGTGCTCGCGGTGCCGAAGCTACTGATATTGTAATTTTGGTTGTGGCTGCCGATGACGGTGTCATGCCACAGACTAAGGAAGCGGTCAACCATTCTAAGGCTGCGGGCGTACCGATTATTGTAGCGGTCAATAAAATGGACAAGCCTGGTGCCAACTCCGATCGGGTCAAGCAGGAACTGACCGAGTTTGAGATGGTGCCCGAGGATTGGGGCGGCGACACTATGTTCGTTGACGTCTCGGCGAAAGAGCGCACCAACCTCGATACCTTGCTGGAAATGATCTTGCTTCAGGCGGAGGTTCTTGAGCTCAAGGCCAATCCTGCAAAGCGAGCTAAGGGTATCATTGTTGAAGCTCGCCTCGATAAGGGTCGCGGCCCGGTAGCTACAGTCTTAGTACAAGAAGGTACTCTGCGCGTTGGTGACCCCATTGTTTCCGGCGTCAACTTCGGTCGTGTCCGTAGTATGACCGACGACCGTGGCCGTCAGCTGGCCGAGGCCGGTCCCTCATGCCCGGTGGAGGTTACCGGTCTGTCGGGAACTCCCGAAGCAGGGGATCCTTTCCATGCCGTAGAAAACGAAAAGGCGGCCAAGGATGTTGCTGGTCATCGTCAACGTAAATTGCGGGAATCGGAACTGGCTAGCTCCAGCGGGATTTCTCTCGAGCAGCTCTATGCCCGCATGCAGGAAGGCGATGTCAAGGAGCTCAAGGTTATCATCAAGGGTGACGTGCAAGGTTCTGTCGAGGCGGTCAAAGACTCGCTGAGCAAGCTCTCTACAGAGGCCTGTCGCCTGGTGCTGATTCACAGTGCTGTCGGCGGCATCATTGAAAGCGATGTGTCATTGGCGGCGGCTTCCGATGCCATCATCATCGGCTTTAATGTCCGTCCTGAGCCAAAGGCCAGTTCCAAGGCTGAACTTGATGGTGTCGACATTCGACTCTACAGCATCATCTATGATGCTGTAGAAGACGTCCGTAACGCCATGGAAGGTCTACTGGCTCCGATCTACAAAGAAAAACACCTCGGTCGTGCTGAGGTGCGAGAAACCTTCAGTGTGTCCAAGATTGGTACCATCGCCGGCTGCTACGTTACCGATGGCAAGATTATTCGTGGAGCGCAGGTGCGACTTGTACGGGACAATATCGTTGTCTGGGAAGGCAAAATGAGCTCCCTGAAACGATTCAAAGACGATGCCAAAGAAGTGGCCAACGGCTATGAGTGCGGCATCAGCTTGGAGAAATACAATAATGTCAAGGTTGGCGATAAGATAGAGGCCTTCGAGATGGAAGCCATTAAAGCGCTCCTTTGATACTAGGTTAAGAAATGGTTGTTGGAGTTTTACGCCTTGAGCTGGTGGTGCATGAGGCCACCAGCCTCAAGGAAAAACGTTCGGTGGTTAAAAAAATTCTTGCCCGCTGCCGTAACCGTTTTCCAGTGTCCTGCGCAGAAACTGGCCTACAGGATTTCCATCAGAGTGCTCAACTCGGGTTTTCCGTTGTTGTAAACTCTGAATCCCTTGCTCATGGCTTGTTTGAACATATAGAAAACGAAATTGAACAGATCGGCTTGGCTGAAATTATTGATCGGTTTGTTGAATTTCTTCATTATTCATAGAGGTGTCCTTGCAGTCTCAGCGATCCCAAAGAGTTGGGGAACAGATTCAAAAAGAAATATCGGCCTTATTGCTAAAGGGTTTAAAAGATCCCCGGGTCGGTTTTGTTACAATTACCGAAGTTAAGGTCACTTCCGATCTTGGTTCCGCTCGTATTTATTTCACTGTTATGGGTGATGAACAAGCCCGCCGTCAAACTGCTCAGGGCCTAACCAGCGCTGGACCTTATCTGCGGCGAGAATTGGCCAAACGGTTGCGGTTGCGACATGTCCCGGAGTTGGTCTTTGAGTTTGACACCGCCCTGGAATATGGCAATCGTATCGCATCGTTGCTGCAAGAGATCAAACAGAAGGAAGATCATGATTGATGCCATTCTGAGTACCATCGACCGCGGACAGCGATTTTTGATTGCTGCTCATGGAAACCCGGACGGTGATGCTCTTGCCTCGACATTGGCTTTGACTAATGCTCTGCTGGAAATGGGCAAAGAGGTTGTGGCTTATAATCAGGACGGCATGTCCGACGAACTTGCCTTTTTGCCCGGCGCCTCTCTGGTGGTTAATGCCATTGGCGAGGAGCAATGCTTTGATGCTGGTTTCATTCTTGACAGCGGTGAATTGCGCCGTGCCGGAAGCCATCTTAAGGAGCATTGCGATGCTCTGGTCAATATCGACCATCATCCCCATTCAGAAAATTTTGGCAGCATTTACTACGTGGACGAAACAGCCTGTGCCACCGGCGCGTTGATCTATCGCATCCTGCAAGCTGCCGGACATGTCATTTCGCTGCCCGTCGCAACCTGTATATATACAGCGATTCTCACAGATACTGGTTCTTTTCGCTATTCCAATGCCGATCCCGAGGCGTTTAACATCGCTGCGGAATTGGTCGGGCTTGGGGTCTCGCCCTGGGAAGTGTCGGCTAATATCTATGAAAACCGACCGGCCCAGCAACTTCACTTGTTGACTGCCGCCCTGGAAACCCTGAGCATTTCTGATTGTGGCCGGCTTGGTGCCATCAGTGTTACCGAACAGATGCTGGCTGAAACTAGCACCGGCCCAGAACATACCGATGGGTTGATTAATTACCCGCGGTCTATTCGAGGGGTGAAGGTAGCCCTTCTTTTCCGCCAGGCAGCCGACGGTTGCTTTAAGGTTGGATTCCGCTCAAAGGGTGAGGTCAATGTAGGTGAATTGGCACGGCAATTAGGTGGCGGTGGCCATCATAATGCCGCCGGTGCGACGCTCAGTGGTGATCTGGTCACTATTCAGCAAATGGTCTTCAGCCGGCTGCAGAGCCTTTTGCCCTGACCTATGAACGGTGTTTTGATTGTCGATAAGCCTGCTGGGATGACCTCCCACGACGTTGTGCGTCGGTTGCGGCGTGTGTGTAAAACCCGTCGAGTCGGGCATTCGGGAACCCTTGATCCGATGGCCACTGGCCTGTTACTGGTGGCGGTAGGGGAGGGCACGCGGGTTGTGCAGTTCTTGATTGAAGGTGACAAGACCTACCGTGCTACGATGCAGTTTGGTGCTGGGACTACCACCCAGGATGCCGAGGGCGAAGTCACCCATCGGCGTCCCATCGATCATCTAGAAGATTCTGCTGTTTTGCAGGCCTGCCAACAAATGGTCGGTGAGTCACAACAGGTTCCACCCATGTACTCGGCTATTAAGATCAATGGGGTCGCCCTGCATCGACTGGCTCGCCAGGGGATTGTGATCGAAAGACCGTCCCGGGAAGTGCACATTAGATATCTCACCGTTGAGAGTCTGATGTTGCCGCAACTTTCTTTTGAGGTACAATGCAGCAAGGGCACTTATATTCGTACCCTTTGTCACGACCTTGGACATAATCTCGGAACCGCGGCCCATCTTAGCTCGTTGCGCCGTCTTCAAAGCGGGACCTTCGATATTAAAGAAGCCGTCACCCTTGAGTGGCTGGAACAGGCCAGTCCGCAGGACATTGGCGACAAAATGCTATCCTTAAGTTCGGCCTTGCGCGATTATCCTGTCTGCGAAGTAAGTGCAGAGGGCTACGAAAAACTAAGCCATGGTATACCTCCGAAGTTGGTTGATTTAATTGACGTGGTTGATTTTGAGGAAGGGCAGAAGGTGCTTTTTAGTTTAAACGGCCAGGCTTTGGCCATGGCCCGTTTCGCACCATCAAGGATCAAGGAAAAGCGCGGCGATTTTGAGTTGTTAAGAGTCTTCAACGGCAGTGAATAGAGCTTTACACTGCTGGGCTTGTGTGGTAAAAGTTGAGAGTTTTTAGGCGCATTCGCGCCCTTATTGAAAAAGAACCGAGTGTGAAAGGAGATGGCATCGTGACTGCCACAGAACGCAAGCAGGAAATCATCAATGAGTTTAAACGCCATGAAGGCGATACCGGCTCCCCGGAAGTACAGATTGCGCTGCTTTCCGAGCGAATCACTTACCTGACCGATCATTTTCGGACCCACAAGAAGGACCATCATTCTCGTCGCGGTCTGTTGAAGATCGTCGGACAAAGACGTAGACTGCTCGACTATCTGAAAAAGATTGAAGTTCAGCGCTATCGCACCATCATCAAAACCCTGGGAATTCGCAGGTAAAATCACAGGCAGCACACCCTTCGCCGCAGCGAAGGGTCTGCTGCCTGAGTTTTAGGTACAGCTCGGGAGGCTGTCCGGAGAGAGGAATCGGTTTCATTTGCCGCTAGGCAAGACCGAATCCTGTTTCAGGCCAACCTCCTTTGGCTGTTTTATGACCATGTCAAAAAAAAACTTAGCGACTGCGGACGCATGTCAGTAAAAAGGAGAAAAACTTGGCTTATCAAAAAGTAGAAGTTGAATTTAATGGTCAACCGTTGACCATCGAAACCGGCAAGATGGCCCGTCAGGCTGACGGCGCTACGGTTATCACCTACGGCGGCACAAAAATTCTTTGCACCGCTGTTTCTGGCCGAAAAATGAAAGAAGGACAGAGCTTTTTTCCCTTGGTAGTTAATTACCAGGAAAAGTTCTATGCCGGTGGTAAGATCCCCGGTTCCTTTTTTCGTCGTGAAAGAGGGGCAACGGAGCGGGAAACCCTGATCTGTCGTCTCATCGACCGCCCGCTGCGGCCGCTCTTTCCAAAAGGTTATATGTTTGAAACCCAGATCATGCCGACGGTCATCTCTGTCGACATGGAGAATGATCCCGACACTTTAGCTCTCCTAGGCTGTTCTGCCGCTCTCGAAATTTCCGACATTCCTTTTGATGGCCCTATTGCCTCTGTACGTGTCGCCCGGGTTGAGGGTCAATTGATCGCCAATCCCAACATTGAGCAGCGCGAGGCCAGCGATCTGGACCTGACCGTTGCCGGTTCCCGCGAAGCCATCATCATGGTCGAAGGGGAGGCCAACTTTCTTAACGAAGATGAAATTCTCGAAGCGATCTTCTTCGGCCACGAGGCCATGCAACCCCTGATTGAAGTACAGTCGGAATTGCGCAAGATTGCCGGCAAGGAAAAGCGGGAATTCTCTTTGCCGGAACCCGACCAGGCACTGGCTGAAAAGGTAGCGACTCTGGCCGAGGCTCGTTTACTGGAAGCGGTTAAGATTCGAAGCAAACAAGAGCGTTATGCTGCTGTTGGCGTGATCAAAGAAGAAATCGTCGCCGAATTGGCTGATGAGGAAGCCGGCAATAAGGAAGAGATCAGCGAGACTCTCTCCGCTCTGCAGAAACGAGTTGTGCGGCAGATGATTATCCGCGATCAAATCCGTATCGATGGTCGTGACTTTAAAACGGTCCGTGCCATCAATTCCGAAGTCGGTCTGTTGCCCCGTGCACATGGCAGCGCACTGTTTACTCGAGGCGAAACCCAAGCCCTTGTGGCAGCGACTCTCGGCACCAGCAAAGATGAGCAGCGCATGGATAATGTTCAGTCCATGGACTTTAAGAAGTTCATGCTGCACTATAACTTTCCTCCTTTCTCTGTTGGCGAAACTAGCATGCGCCTGTTCCCCGGTCGCCGCGAAATTGGCCATGGCATGCTGGCTGAACGTTCCATTGCCAAGATTTTGCCGGTTCACGATGACTTTCCTTATACCATTCGGATTGTTTCCGAAACCCTCGAATCCAATGGTTCCTCTTCTATGGCCGCCGTCTGCGGCGCTACTATGGCCTTGATGGATGCCGGTGTACCTGTGACTAACGCAGTTGCCGGTATCGCCATGGGCTTGATCAAAGAAGGTGACGACGTTGCAGTCCTGAGTGATATTCTTGGTGATGAAGACCATCTTGGCGATATGGACTTCAAGGTCACAGGTGCCGCTGAAGGGATTACTGCACTGCAGATGGATATCAAAATCGGCGGTGTTGATAAAACGATCATGAAGCAAGCTCTCGAGCAAGCTCGTGAAGGCCGTATTCACATTCTCGGCAAAATGGCTGAAGCTATCAGTGTTCCTCGTGAGGAACTGTCCCCATACGCTCCGCGCATCACTACCATTCAGGTCAAGCAGGACCAGGTTCGCACCGTTATCGGTTCGGGTGGTAAGAATGTTCGTGGTATTATCGAAGCGACTGGCTGTTCCATCGACATCGAAGATGATGGTCGCATCAATATTGCTTCGGCCGATGGCGATGCCTGCAAAATGGCCATCAAGATGATTCGCGACCTGACCCAGGAAGCCGAAAAGGGTAAGCTCTACATGGGTACGGTCCGCAAGATCATGGAATTCGGTGCTTTTGTTGAAATTTTCCCGGGAACCGATGGTCTGGTCCATATTTCTGAGCTGGATAAAGAGCGGGTGCGTAACGTTACTGATATCCTCAAGGAAGGTGACCAAGTCCTGGTCAAGTGCCTCGACATCGACCGTCAAGGCAAAATCAAACTGTCTCGTAAAGAAGCTTTGGGACAGACATTGCCAGAAGTAGGCTGATAACGGCTAGGTGAATGTATCAAAAGACTGTTCTCGATAATGGTATTCGAATACTGACCGAAAAGGTCCCAGCAGCTTATTCAGCTGCTTTGGGTTTCTGGGTCGAGAATGGGGCACGACATGAATCGAGGGCGCTGAATGGTGCGTCTCATTTCATTGAACATCTATTGTTCAAGGGAACCCGGCGCCGCAGCGCCCTCGATATTGCTAAAGAAATCGATTCTGTTGGTGGCGCACTGAACGCTTTTACCAGCCATGAACTTAGCTGTTATTATGCCAAAGTAGCTGGCAACAAACTGCCTCTGGTTATCGATCTACTCTCCGATATCTTCTGTCACTCTCTCTTTGATCTCGATGACATCGAAAAAGAACGCCGGGTAATCCTGCAAGAAATCCACATGGTGGAGGATGCTCCCGACGAACGCATTCACGAACTTTTTGCGCAAAACTTCTGGCCCGACCATCCCCTTGGCCGCCCCATCCTCGGCAATCCTCAAAGCGTCTCTTCACTTGACCGTTCCATTCTTCTGGATTTTTTTGCCGCCCGGTATACAGGGTGCAACCTCATTATTACCGCCGCTGGCGATCTGGACCATCAACAGGTAGTCGATTCTGTTGCCTCTGCCCTCGGTTCACTACCGAAAGGATGCAGAGCTGAAACGGTGGCGCCGGCCCATAGGCCTGTACGTCAGGTCAATATTCTTAATAAAAAGCTGGAACAGGTACATATCTGCCTCGGCACTGCAGGTTTGTCTCAGGGCCATGAGAAGCGCTATGTCGGTCAGATTCTCAATTCGATTCTTGGCGGCAGTATCAGTTCGCGACTCTTTCAAAAGCTCCGCGAAGAACGAGGCATGGCTTATTCTGTTTACTCCTACCTCAATACCCATGCCGATTGCGGAACCCTGGTGATCCATGCCGGCGTATCCCCCGATGAGGCCGGCCATGCGATAGGGGTTATATTGCGCGAGCTCAATTTATTGAATAAACAAATGGTCTCTGCTGAAGAGCTGCAAGCTGCCAAGGATCAACTTAAAGGCCAGTTCATGCTGTCTATGGAAAGCACCGATAACCGGATGACGCGGTTGGCCAAAAATGAAGTTTACCTGCAGAGGATTCTCTCACCCGAAGAAATTTTGGCTAATATAGAGAAGGTCAGCGCAAACGCCATTCAGCAACTGGCCCAGAACCTTTTTCAGGACCAGGGACTGGTGTTACAGATAGTCGGCGATCTGAACAATGATGCTTTTCCTCTTATGGACCTTACCCTCGGTTGATGTTTGTTGCAGATAAGGAAAGGTGGGAATGAGACCAATCGATATTCAGGTGAAGCTATTGCACAATAGTGCCCAGCTGCCGGTCTATATGACAGAGCTTGCAGCCGGCATGGATCTCTTTGCTTGCCTCAATGAGCCCCTGTATCTACTGCCCGGACAACGCTTCTTGGTACCGACCGGTATCGCCTTGGCTATACCAGCCGGTTACGAAGGACAGGTGCGGCCTCGCTCAGGTTTGGCCATTAAAAAGGGGCTTACTCTGGTCAATGCGCCCGGAACTATTGACGCAGATTATCGGGGTGAGGTCAAAATAGTATTGATCAATCATGGTCAGGAGTTGGTGGAAATAGCGAGCGGAGAACGGATTGCACAGCTTGTTATTGCGCCTGTACAGAGGGCTTGTTTGACTTTGGTTAAACAACTCGATCCGACTGTTCGCGACGCAGGTGGTTTTGGTCACACCGGTTAGATCCCAATTTATGGACCCGAGTATGCTAATCTGTTAGAAGAACGCTGAAGCCAGCAGATCAAATATTCCATGGAGGACCTAGCATGATTCTTTCGCTCAATCCAGAAAACCCACAGCAACGGCTGGTCAAACAAGTGGTTGAGTGCCTGAAGCAGGGGGGAGTAGTCGCCTATCCTACGGACACTATTTACGGACTTGGTTGCGATATTTTCAATAAAAAAGGGGTAAAAAAGATTTACCAGATCAAACAGCGTGATCCCCGAAAGCCCTTTTCTTTTATCTGTGCCGATCTGTCTGATGTCTCCAATTATGCTCAGGTGAGCAATTTTGCCTTTAAAATCATGAAACGCTATCTGCCTGGACCTTATACTTTTGTCTTGGAAGCCAGTCGCGTTGTACCTGCTTTGCTGACAACCCGGCAAAAAACCGTTGGCATACGCATCCCCGATAACGCCATAGCCTTGTCTATTGTCCGTGAGTTGGGTCATCCCATTGTAACCACCAGTGTCAACGTGACTGGCGCAGACAGTCATTGCGACCCTGCAGTCATCGACGAACAGGTTGGTAAACAACTCGACCTGGTCATTGATGGAGGAAACCTGCTTGGTGAAGAATCGACGGTCATCAGTCTTATCGATGATAAAATCGAAATTCTTCGGCAGGGGAGCGGCGACACTTCCTGGATACACCAACTTTGATGGCGTCGCAAAAAGTCCGCCCTACGGCGTTACGGCCTTTTTCCAGGACCTCGACATACTCAATGTATGTCTTCATCCCTGAAAAAGCACGAGGTCTTATAGGACGAAATTTTTACTTAGCCATCCTATAAGTTTATGCGAATGCATAAACTTTGATAGTTCTATATTAGCGGTCGGTATCTACCGTAGCTATCACTAGTCCACCCTTGAGTGTAATAATCCGGCAGAGAATCGGTCACCATTGGTTCTCTGCCGGCTCTTTAAAACGGGAAGAGAGTCTCTGTATTGCCGGACTTTATTAATCAACCTCTTCTTTTCGGCCTAATCGGTGGTCTTGGCCTTTTGCTGTTCGGCATGAGAATCATGTCTGAGGCGTTGCAGAAGATCGCCGGCGATCGGTTGCGGCGCCTCTTTAGCACGCTGACCAATAACCGCCTGATGGGGGTATTTACTGGCGCGACAGTAACCGCCATCGTACAGTCCTCCAACGCCACGGCCGTGATGGTGGTGGGATTTGTCAATGCCGGCCTCATGTCCATCGTCCAGGCTCTAGGGGTGTTGCTCGGGGCTAATATCGGCACCACCGTCACCGCTCAGTTGTTGGCCTTTGATATCGGCCACTTCGCTCTACCCGCAATCGGTGTCGGCAGTGGCCTTAAATTCCTCTGCTCTAATAGACGCTGGTCGCAGTTCGGTGAGGTCGTCCTTGGCTTTGGCATCCTATTTTTCGGCCTGACGATCATGCAGGACGCCTTTGTCCCTATCAAGGACAATGCCTCTTTTCATGATTTCCTTCTGTTAATAAGCCAGAATCAAATACTTGCAGTCGCCCTGGGCGCATTGTTAACCGTCCTGATCCAAAGCAGCAGCGTCACTATCGCCCTGACCCTTGCCCTTGCTGGCAGCGGTCTGCTCTCCTTTGAGCTGTGTATCGCCTTGATCCTGGGGGAAAACATTGGTACCGCTTGCAGTGCCAATTTGGCAGCCCTGAAAGCCAATCTCGCTGCTCGTCGTACCGCTTTGGCCCATCTTCTTTTCAACTTAGTTGGTGTGGCCTATATCCTTCTTTGCTTTCCCTATTTTCTCAATCTTGTAGATCTTCTTACACCGGGTGACCCCGAATTCGTCCTCAATACACCGCAGCTCGCTACCCAGTTCGGTGCTGCGTTGGGAGACAAACCCTTTATCGCACGCCATATTGCCAACAGTCACACCCTATTTAACCTGATCAATGCACTGGTCTTTTTGCCTCTCTTGAGTTGGGTAGCCCGACTTACGACACTGTTGATGAAAGGCCCTTTGATCGCAGAGTCCTTCCATCTCCAATACCTGGACAGCCGGGTTCTCAATACCCCCATACTGGCTCTCAACCAGGCTCAACTTGAAACTCGGCGCATGGCACATTTGGGTCAGCGGGTTTTCGATCAGACCCTGCTTTTGCTGCAAGGTTATGACCGGGAACGCCTACGGCAAATGCACCAAGATGAAGATGCCCTCGATAGGTTGCAACGAGAGATTACCGACTTTCTGGTCAACTTATCTCAGCTGTCGATTACCCGTGAAGCTTCCCGGCAAGCGGCTGCACTGATGCATATTGTTAATGATTTGGAGCGACTCGGTGATAACTGCGAGGATTTGCGTCGTCTATTTGTGCGCCGTTGCGAGGAGCAGATCGAATTTTCCGATGCCGCCATGGATGAAATGGAGGACCTGGTATCCCGATGCCGAGATTTTTTGGCCAAGACTATTGCGTCCATCGACGATACGCAAAAGGCCCAGCAACTGAACGGCGAGGAACAGACACGGACAATCCGGGAGATTGAAGTCGAATTGCGGGACAATCATATTCAGCGACTCAGCACCGGAGAGTGCAGTACCTCACAGGGATTGCTTTTTATTGATATTTTACATCATGTCGGTAAGATTGGTGAACATATCGGTAATATCGCCGGTAGTGTGAGTACGAATCAACAATAATATTAGTGTGGCCAAGCTTGCCATCGACTCTCTGGCCTGCATCGGATTGACAACCCCATTCGGTTTCATTATAGTCAAACGTCGATTTATACGGACCACTGCCGCCTGGGTATTAGCTAAGGCGCCTCTGTTAAGGATGATGTTTCATGAAACGAGCTATCTTATCTGGTAACGAAGCAATTGCCCGTGGCGCCTATGAAGCCGGGGTAAAGGTGGCCTCAGCATATCCGGGCACACCGAGCACTGAAATCTTGGAAAACATGGTTCAATATCCGACCATCGATGCTTCTTGGGCGCCCAACGAAAAGGTCGCACTAGAAGTCGGTATCGGGGCCAGCTTCGGTGGTGGAAGGGCACTGGTAGCCATGAAGCACGTCGGTGTCAATGTTGCCGCTGACCCTCTGTTCACGCTTTCTTATACCGGTGTTAAGGGCGGTTTGGTGCTGGCAGTTGCTGATGATCCCGAACTGCATTCCTCACAGAATGAACAGGACAGTCGTAACTACGCCAAGTTTGCCAAGATCCCCATGTTTGAACCGGCGGACAGCCAGGAAGCCTTGACCTTTACCCGCATTGCCTTTGAAACCAGCGAGCAGTTCGACACTCCGGTTATGCTGCGTACCACCACCCGGATTTCCCATTCAAAATCCGTGGTTTCCCTGCAAGAACAGGTTTCCGGCCTGCCCGAACCCAGCCTTGAGAAGAACCCCGCCAAGTTCGTCATGCTGCCCAGCAACGCCCGAAAACGCCATCCTCTGGTTGAGGAGCGGTTGCTGAAAATGGAAGAGTGGGCTTGCCAACAGCCTTTTAACCGGGTAGAGAAGGTTGGTGGCAAAATAGGTGTCATCACCGCAGGCGTTAGCTACCAATATGCTCGCGAGGCGCTGCCCGATGCAGATATACTTAAACTAGGTCTGGTTTACCCGCTGCCTAAACAGCTGATCCGTGACTTTGCTGCCAACTATGACACTCTGTATGTCATCGAGGAACTCGATCCTTTCATCGAGGAGCAGGTCCGAGCTATGGGCATCGAAGTCAAAGGCAAAGAAGTTTTTTCCATCTGCGGCGAACTCACCCCTGGACGGGTAGAGGAAAGCCTCTCCGGGACGCCCAGTGAATACTACTTCAGCCATAGCGAGGTTCTTCCCAGTCGGCCGCCTAGCATGTGCCCGGGCTGTCCACACCGCAGTGTATTTCATTCACTTAATCGCCTTAAGGCTTTTGTTACCGGTGATATCGGTTGCTACACCCTCGGCTTTATGGAGCCGTTGGCTGCCATGGACACCTGCATTTGCATGGGGGCCAGTATTGGCAATGCCACCGGCCTGAGCAAACTTCTTTCGGCTGAGAATCAACGGAAAGTTGTTGCAGTCATCGGCGACTCGACCTTCCTGCATACCGGGATCAACGGTCTGATGGACATGGTTTACAATAGCTCAGCATCCACCGTTGTCATTCTCGATAATCGTATTACCGCCATGACCGGCCGCCAGGAAAACCCAGCGTCCGGCTATACCCTGATGGGTGCCGACAGCTATCGGATCGATTTGGAGCAGCTCTGCAGAGCAGTCGGTGTAAAGCATGTACAGGTGGTTGACCCCTATGAGGTTGAGGCTACACGCAAGGTACTAAAGCAGGAAATGGAGCGTGCAGAGGTTTCAGTCGTTATCGCCCGGCGCGCCTGTATGCTAGTGAAAAGGGACCCCGTTGCGCGCAAGCCTGCGTTCACCGTCGATAGCGATCGCTGCACCGGTTGCCGGGCCTGCCTCAAGTTGGGTTGCCCTGCAATTGAGTGGCGCGCCAGCGCCGATGGCAAGGGTGTTGCCCATATCAACGGTCTGTTCTGCGTCGGCTGCGGACTTTGTCAGCAAGTGTGCAGTTTTGATGCGATGGGAGTTCCGAATGACTAATCAAGTAACGAATATTCTTATTTCCGGGGTTGGCGGGCAGGGAATTCTGCTGGCTAGTGAAATTCTCTCCGAAGTATTGATGCTGGCCGGATTCGATGTGAAAAAGAATGAAATTCATGGCATGTCCCAGCGCGGTGGTAGCGTCGTATCACACATCCGCTACGGGAAGAAGGTATATTCCTCCATCATTCCCGAAGGGCAGGCCGATGTTCTGCTCGGTTTTGAACTTCTGGAAACCTACCGTTGTCTGCCCCTAGTACGACAGGGCGGCAGCGTTCTGACGAATAATCTGCAGATATTCCCGCCCCCAGTGACCCTTGGCAAAGAGACCTATCCGGAGGACATCCCGGCCAAAATTGCCGCCGCTTTTCCGGACACCACCCTGGTCGACGGCCTGCGTCTGGCTGCCGAAGCCGGCAACCCCCGCACCGTCAATACCGTTTTGCTCGGTGCCTTATCCAAACGGGTAGATATCGACGACACCTGCTGGCAGCAGACTCTTCAGAAAATGGTTCCGAAAAAATATCTCGAAGAGAATATCAAAGCCTTTAATTTAGGCCGCAGTCTGTAAACCTTGTCCAGCTGACGACGCTTGAGCCGACCATGATCAGCACCAACTGATAGTAACGGGAAACAACCATGATCTGGAACGATGAATTCGAAACACTGCCCCGCGAAGCACTGGCTTCACTTCAGCTGAAGCGCTTGCAGAATACTCTAGAGCGAGTCTATTCCACGGTACCCTTTTATCGTCAAGCTTTCGACAGGGCCGGGGTGAAGCCCGAGCAGGTTCAAAGCCTGAGTGACCTACAACGCCTGCCTTTTACTCTCAAACAGGATATGCGGGACAACTATCCCTATGGCTTGTTTGCCGTTCCAATGGAAGAAATAGTGCGACTGCATGCCTCTTCAGGAACCACTGGCAAGCCAACGGTGGTCGGGTATACCCGCCAGGACATCGACATGTGGTCAGGGCTGATGGCACGATCTTTTGCCGCCGCAGGAGTAGGGCGGGGCGACATCATCCATAACGCCTACGGTTATGGCCTCTTTACTGGGGGGTTAGGAGCCCACTATGGTGCTGAAAAACTCGGTGCTGCAGTCATTCCTATGTCCGGTGGTAATACTAAAAAACAGATCATGATCATGCAGGACTTCGGTTCCACGGTGCTCACTTGCACGCCCTCTTACAGTCTTTACCTGGCCGAGACCGCAGCTGAAGGCGGTTTTGATATTCGTAACTTCGACCTTAAAGTCGGCATCCTTGGAGCAGAACCTTGGAGCGAATCGATCCGCGAAGAAATTGAGCAGAAACTCAATATCAAAGCCATTGATATCTACGGACTGTCAGAAATTCTTGGCCCCGGAGTCGCTATCGAGTGTATCGAAGCGCAAAACGGCCTGCATCTTTGGGAAGACCACTTCATCGCTGAAATTATCGATCCCCAAACGGGTGAAAATCTACCCGATGGTGACGAAGGCGAACTCGTGATCACCACCATCACCAAGGAAGGGATTCCGATGATCCGCTACCGTACCCGGGATATCACTCGCTTGATATCCGAACCTTGTATCTGCGGACGCAGCCATCGGCGCCTGCAACGTATGAGCGGGCGTAGCGACGACATGCTGATTATCCGAGGGGTCAATGTCTTTCCTTCGCAGATTGAAAGTGTGTTGATGCAGGTTGAAGGGGTGGAACCGCACTACCAGTTGATTGTCGACCGTGAGGAAAATCTCGATTCCCTCGAGGTTCAGGTAGAGGTGACCGAAGATATCTTCTCCGACGAGGTGCGGATCATGCAGGGACTGAGCGATCGTATCCGAAGCCAGATCAAAGATATGCTCAACATTAGCTGCAAGGTCCGGTTGGTTGAACCTAAAACCATCACCCGCAGTGAAGGAAAAGCCCAGAGGGTTATCGATCGCCGGCGTTAAGCTAGAATTTAGGCAGGCAAAAGGAGAGGGTGAATGACCGTTCAGCAAATATCCATCTTCATTGAAAATAGTGCGGGTCGCTTGGCTGAGGCAACGTCAGCTTTAGGGGCAGCGGGGGTCAATATACGTGCCCTGTCCCTTGCCGAAACCTCCGACTTCGGGATACTGCGACTAATCGTCGATCGTACCGACCTGGCCAAAGAAGTCCTGACTAAGGGGGGCTTTACCGTCGACAAAACCGACGTAGTGGCCATCCAGGTGCCTGACCGTCCCATGGGGCTTGCTACTATCCTTAAAATTCTCGATGTGGAGAAGATTGCCGTTGAATATCTCTACGCTTTTATCGAACGTTGCGGGGACCACGCTGTGATTATTTTCCGCTTTGATAATTGCGATCAGGCCATTGCAGCCCTTACTGCTCAGGGGATTGAGGTCCTGTCGGCAAAGGAAGTTTCTGAGAGGTAGGCCCTTGTCATTGCAACTATTTGAATTTATTTAGGAAAATACCAGCTGAAAAAATATAACCTTTAGAAATTCCCTTGACATTTTTTTGCGGATAGACAATAATCCGCTCGCGTTTGATTGACGGGGCGTAGCGCAGCCTGGTAGCGCACCTGCATGGGGTGCAGGGGGTCGGAGGTTCGAATCCTCTCGCCCCGACCATTCAACCGCTTAAAAAAAACCAGGGAAAACGATAAGGGCGACTGAGAAATCAGTCGCCTTTTTTCGTGTAAAAAGTTAGAAAGTGTCGGGAAAACGGCATAAGCTAGGAAAGTCCACTAAGCATAATTGACCAGAGTCGCTCAACTGGAGAATATCCAGAGGGCGGCTCTTTTTGTTTGGGTGGGTATATGTTGCGAAGGGCCTACTGTACAACTGGACTGTACGTAGACATGCCGTGAGGGAATAAGGCGCAGAGGTGAATGGCGATGCCAGTCACCACAGCTGTGGGCTGGTTCAGTGCCAGCAGGGTGGACCGTGGTGGACATTCCGTAGGTAAAGCACTAATTGGCAGCGGTACTTTTCTGGAAGCTTGGCGGGCATCTTGATGCATCTTCTGATGAAAACCGCCAGGTGTTCTGGGTCAGGCTAGCCGATAAGGTGTAAATAGGTGTGATGCGCTGAGAGGGCCGAAGAATTTGAAAAGAGATTTTCCCTGCTGGTACTTTCTGCTTTTTACTGTTGCAATGTGTAAGGCCCGGCGCTTAAAGCCCGGGCCTTTCTTCAATAATATGGAATCCAACTGTTCACCAGTTTTTCCGGAGGTGTTCAACCACCAGAATATTTGAATGTGCTTCTATGTGTTCTACCTCTGTTTCGATAGGCTACCTCCTTTCACAAGAGGGCTTTCCCTCTCACCTATATTATACACTCATTGCGCTGAAATTACATCCGGCGGTAGGTTTTTCAAGTTCTGGGAGCACCAACACTCTGGACGCGAGACGAGAATCGGAACTCATGCAGTCTTGCGATCGAGCCCCAATTGGTCACAAAAAGCCCTCGATCACTTGGCCGGGGGAGCCTCTCGTAGACCAGTAGTTGGGCGGTAACGGACCCGGTTCTTCGAAAAAGGTCGGGCACCGGCGTTACCGCCCAAAATGACGTGGTAAACGGCGCCTGGGAAATGGTCCGTAGTTTACGCGGAATGCGGCAGATAGCCCTGAAATAGCAAAAAGTCAAACCTGATACCGTAGCCCTGCACCTTATGCTCTAACACGAGAGCGTCCCCGGGGCCCCCAACAATAGCAGAGTTAAAACGCGCTGTTTGCCAAGGTTGTGCGATTGAAGAGAAGGAATTGGAACAGACCAAAAGGGCTGGGTGAACGAGCCTCCTAACGTGGCTGTTTATCTTGTTACAAAGCGATGTGGCTTGCGTCTAGAAGAAATCGGCCATGAATTTGAGATTTGGAAATACAGTACGGTAAGTAGTATTGTTACCAGGACAGAAAAGCAGCTAATTCGAGACAAACAGTTACGAAAGAGGATCGATGAATAAGCCAGAAGCTTAACATGGGTCAAGCAAAGACTTGACCCCTTTGTTCAGGCACTTGCAAAAAGCTTGGACCTTGAGGTGGTCGCAGAGGGGATAGAAACCGAGGAGCAGAAACAGTTGCTGTGCCGGTTAGGGTGCACGTTTGGACAAGGCTTTTTGTTCAGTCGACCCTTCCGCCTGAAGACATTCTTTCTCTTTGCCGGCTTGAGAAGCAATCTGTAGATCTGTTTTAATTGTCACGACTTCCGAGACAAAAATCGGCGTATTATTGTTAGGCATGCCTAAGAAGCTTTTAAGTTTACAAGATTATGGCCACCTTGATTAACTCCGGGTGGTCATTTTTTATGTTGTGACATAAACTGACTCCTCAGCTATTTAGCTTCAATTTGAGTAGGCTCAGGAGAAATAATGAAAATCGAACATATTGGAGAAAGCGGCGAGTTCAAGCCGTTAGATATTCAGTTCTTTTCAGACGCAGTACCAGCAGGGTTCCCCAGCCCGGCTACAGATTACTGTGAGCGCAAGCTGGACCTGAACGAGTTATGCATACAGCATCCCGCTGCGACTTATTTCGTACGTGCACAGGGTGACTCCATGGTTGATGCTGGAATTTTCCCGGGAGACGTGCTGGTCATTGATCGGTCCATTAATGCCACTCATGGTGACATTGTGATCGCATCTGTGAATGGAGAGCTTACAGTTAAGATGCTGGAGACGAGACCCAAAATGAGGCTTGTCCCAATGAATAATAAATATGACCCGATCGACGTACCGGAGGATGCTGATGTGGAAGTCTTTGGTGTCGCGACAACCGTTGTTCATAGCCTGCGTAAATCATGACTCGTACGTTTGCCATCGTTGACTGCAATAACTTTTACGCAAGTTGTGAGCGACTGTTCCGCCCTGACTTGAAAAACGTCCCGCTTGTCGTCCTCTCCAACAACGACGGATGTGTCGTTGCCCGAAGCCAGGAGGTGAAGGATCTGGGCATCAAGATGGCCGTGCCCGTGTTCAAGATCCAGGAAGAGATAAAGAGATATGGAATCCAAGTATTTTCTTCCAACTACACCCTGTATGGCGATATCTCCTCAAGGGTCATGCAGACACTTGAGCAGTTCAGCCCACATGTGGAAGTTTACTCAATCGACGAAGCCTTTCTTGATCTCTCAGGTGTCGCTTCATTGAATGACTATGGTCAGGTGATCCGATCAACCGTACTGAAGCATGTTGGCGTACCGGTTTGTGTCGGTATCGCACCCACGAAGACCCTGGCTAAGCTGGCCAACTATGCAGCGAAGAAGTTTAAAGCGACTAACGGTGTTGTGGATCTTAGAGATCATAAGCGACAAAAGCGTCTTATGGAGATCACTCCTGCGTCAGAGGTATGGGGTGTGGGCCGTAAGCTTACTGAGAGCCTGAAACGTCGTGGTGTTGAAACCGTATGGCAACTTGCCCAGATGGACACCCACCAAGTACGACGACTCTACTCGGTAGTGTTGGAGAGGACTGTCTGTGAGCTGAATGGAGAGAGTTGTCTAGAGCTTGAGGAGAAATCATCGGCAAAGCAACAGATCGTCTGCTCCCGTTCGTTTGGAGAGAAACTGACGCAGTATACCGACCTGAGAGAGGCTGTCTGTGAGTTCGCTGCCAGGGCCGCAGAGAAGCTAAGGAGAGAAGATCGATTAGCTCTTATGGTCAATGTGTTTATCCGCACCAGCCCGTTCGACAAGTCTAGCCCCAACTATGACAATGTAGCGACTGGAAGGTTGACACAGCCAAGCTCCGATACCCCGAAGATACTTGAACTGGTAACCCGCTTGTTCGATATGATCTGGAAAGACGGCTACCGCTATGCCAAAGCTGGAGTAATGCTCGGAGACTTCTGTTCTCCAAATAATGTTCAACCCAATCTCTTTGAAAATCAAGAAGACAATCAAGAAAACGAAAAACTGATGCAGGTGATCGACGCCATTAATCACAGTGGCCAGGGTAAGATTTGGTTCGGTGGTCAGCGTCCAAAGAAGGACTGGTTTATGAGGCAGGCGAACGTATCACCGGCCTATACAACCCGGTGGAGCAGTATTCCTGAAGTGAAGTGAAGTGAAGTGAGTCGCCGTTGCTAAGCTTGGTTACATTCTTAAATGTTAGCCCTCATCAGACATGAAACGCCCGCCAGGCAAACTTGGCGGGCGTTTCTCATAATGCAGGGTATTCAGTAAGCCTGATTAACTCGGGTTTTTGAGTCTGAAAACAATGCGTCACAAAATCAAAAACGTTTGCTTCTGTTAAATCTTACAATTTTTAAAGCGACTATTTAGCAGGATTAAGTATTTTAGGCTGCTGGAGTTTTTCTAGCAGCAGTATCAGATCCTGACGCACGGATTCATAGGTGTACTCATCAGCAGGGTGAGGCGGCAGGCCTTCAGACTGAAACATCGGGCGCTCGTGGTACATTTCACCCCAGCGGACATCTACCTGACGCACGAATTCCTGTATCGCATAATCACTTGCCAGAATGGCATCGATTATCTCCTGTAGCACATTGCATGGTTGTTTCAGGTTGCGAGCCAGTAACAATTCGCTGTCTCGTACCCGGCGGCACAATACCGACTTCAATGCGCCCGAAGGGTCGAGGGTGTGTTGGTCGATCAATTGCGTTAACGCTGTAATGGACTGCTCTAGCTGGGAAATGGGAGATTCCCCCTTCATCAGTCCACTGCCAGCCCGGCCGATGGCCCCAGCCACGCTGAATTTTTGCTGTTCACGCAGTTCACGTTGTACGACATCTTTTCTTGGATTCTGCTTCCTACTCATCTTGATGCTCCATTACGTCTACTTATTTTCGTGGGGCGCACCATAATAACATGTTTTTCACCAACAAAAACGCTCTGTGGGTACCAGGTAGGGTTCCCAACAACCTAAATGTTCAACACACCAAGGTTGTTTTATCCAGAATGAGGGACCCCCGTGGAGACGAGGCCTAAGCTGTAGAAAAAGTCTTTCCTAAAAATCACCATTTCTAAGCCACTGAATGGCCCAACCTGATTCTAAATGGTTGGACCGTCCTATTTGTTGTCCTGAATACAAAACCCGGTAGGTGTCAAGATAGTTGTCGCTTCATTTGATTATGCCGCAGCATTGAGGTTCTCTGCTGAGATCTGTTTGGGCGCCGGGTTAAGTATGACCGTCTCTATCGGATCCCAGTTGCGTGTTCCTCGTGTCCATCGCTTCGGATGCCTTTTGCGGGCCGATTCATAAACGCTTTTCCTTTTTCCCAGTATCATTTTTTCCAGCCCATTGTGACGGTCATCCGGAGTGACGAAGCGGATCTCGCTGTGTAAGTGTTCGGTGTTGTACCATTGTACAAAACGATCCACCCACTGTTGTGCTT
>JABXKU010000032.1 GCA_013619105.1 Desulfuromonadales bacterium | reverse complement strand
GTCGAGTATTGTTCAGGCAGGGCGCCATCAATCGCGGTTCTCCCTTGTTAAGCAGTTCGCCAACCATCGTTGCGGTGCCGCGACGGGCCAAGGTGATGCAATTCCCAAGGGGCTCGGATTCTATTCGCAACAGTATAGTCCGTTCAGCAGTTAAACGCTGATCGGCAGTGACCCCGGGCAGAAAACAGAGGTCGACCAGTTCGAAGAGGCGCAGGTGGGGCAGCAGGGATTGCACAATGGGGGTCGGGGTTACCGGGTTTTTTACTAGCGCCAGTTTGAGCTGATGGCTGGGCCCGGTCTGATCGAGGTGATAGATCGCCTTAATTAGGTCTTCTGGCAGGTCTCGTCGCAGCAGTAGCACCAATAGATGCTCCTGCTGTAGGTTGGGGTTTTTCAGCAGGGCTCGCAGCACTTCCGGCGCGGGATCTTGCAGGCAGTCGTAGATCTGCTCCTTGGCGGCGGTCAGGGCACGGTGCAGCCGCCGAGCCAGAGCGACCGAGAGTTGTCCGTTTCGCAGTTCATCCTTCATGGCGCCATTATCGGCCGAACCGCAGCCGGGGTCAATCTCCGGAGAGATATTCGCCGAGAAACTCTGTCTTGAATGCCTTAAAATCGTTTTTCTCGATAGCCTGCCGAGCCTGACTCATCATGTTCAGATAAAAATGCACATTGTGAATAGCCGAAAGGGTCGCCGAGAGGATTTCGTTGGAGCGAAACAGATGATGCAGGTAAGCACGGCTAAAGTTTTGGCAACAATAGCAATCACAGGACGGGTCGACGGGAAAGAAGTCCCGGCGATAGCGGCGGTTGGTCAGGCGAATTTTTCCGCGCTTGGTAAACAAGGTGGCGCTGCGGGCGTAGCGGGTCGGAATTACACAGTCGAACATGTCCATGCCGCGCTCGACACTCTCGAGAATATCTTCAGGCAGCCCAACCCCCATTAGATAGCGAGGCTTATGCTCTGGTAGCATAGGGGCGGTGTAATCGACGACTTTTTTCAAAAGCTCCAGGCCTTCGCCGACGCTGACGCCGCCCACGGCATAGCCAGGAAAATCCATGTCTCCCATGATCCGCGCGCATTCTTGACGCAGATCTTCGTAGACCCCCCCTTGAACAATACCGAATAGGGCTTGGTCCTTGCGCGCCTGGTGCTTGATACATTCTTCGGCCCATCGCAGGGTTTTACGAATAGATTTGGAGGCGTAATCGTGAGTGGCAGGGAAGGGGATGCATTCGTCAAAGGCCATAATGATATCAGCCCCCAATGTGTTCTGAATCTGCATCGCCTCTTGCGGGCCGAGATAGATCTCTTCACCAGTGTTTTCATGGCGAAAGTAGACTCCCGTCTCGGTAATACGTTTTTTCGGCAGGGAAAAGACCTGAAAACCGCCACTGTCGGTAAGGATCGGTCCCTTCCAGTTCATAAAGCGGTGTAGCCCGCCCGCTTTTTCCACCAACCCTTCGCCCGGGGACAGATGCAGATGGTAGGTGTTGGAGAGGATGATCTGGGCACCGGTCTCCTCAACCTGAGCCGGAGTCATGGCTTTTAAGGCGCCGTGGGTGCCGACGGGCATGAAAATAGGTGTTTCGATGACCCCGTGGGGGGTGGTGAGCCGCCCGCGCCGTGCGGCGCAAGAGGGATCAGTGTTGAGCAAATCAAATTTAAACATAGAGCGGTCCTCGCCTCGTTGGTACTACCGGGCAGCCTGTATGAGATGGAGCGAGACTCTAGCAGAAACGGCAATTAAAGGCAACTGCTGGCGTGCTTGAAACGGGCAGTAGAACTGGGATAGCGTGGTTGCCAAGTTTCGGTCCGTTGTTATAATCGTAACTCATCTAATTAAAGAAACTTTGAAGGTCTACGGAGATTTCGGCAAAGTAATCGCAATTACATTGGAAAAGGCGATATGAATAAAAATTTCTGGCGTCAGATGGTCGTTTTGGTGGGGATCGTGGTTTTCTTTAACTATATCTACTTGACCATGTCGCCCAAGCAGCAAGAAACGACGATTAGCATCAGCTACAGTCGCTTCAAGGTTGAACTGGGGCAGGACAACATCGAGCAGTTGATGTTTCAAGATCAGGAGGTAAATGGTCAATTCCGAGAAGCTGTAATTCTCGAACCTTCCGGCCCAATGGTCGAAGAGACCGGCTACCTGAAATTTAAAACCGTTTTGCCTCCCATCCCTGATCCGGACCTGCTTCCAGCTCTCGAGCTACATAACGTGGAGGTTGAGGCGCAACATGAAGCGCAGCCCTCGCCATTGGCTACCGCGTTAATCTACATTCTGCCTTGGCTGCTGATCATCGGTGTCTGGTGGTTTATCCTCAAGGGAATGCGCAATCGCCAGGGGCCCGGTGGTGGGCTGATGGGCGGTTTTTCCAAATCGGGCGCCCGCCTCTATCTACAGCAGCACTCCCAGGTCACCTTTAAGGATGTGGCCGGTCTTGATGAGGTCAAAGAAGAGTTGCTGGAAATTGTCGAATACCTGAAGAACCCCAAGAAATTCGCCCGGATCGGCGGCAAGGTGCCTCGCGGGGTACTGCTGGTCGGACCTCCCGGTACCGGCAAGACCCTGGTGGCTCGGGCCGTGGCCGGCGAAGCGGGAGTGGCATTTTTCTCTATATCCGCCTCCCAGTTTATTGAAATGTTTGTCGGGGTTGGGGCCAGCCGGGTTCGCGATCTGTTCAATACCGCCAAGAAGAGTGCACCAAGCATTATCTTTATCGACGAGCTTGACGCCGTCGGCCGGGCGCGAGGAACGGGTCTTGGCGGCGGCAACGACGAGCGGGAGCAGACCCTTAACCAACTGTTGTCGGAAATGGACGGCTTCGAATCTCACGAAGAGGTCATCGTTATGTCGGCCACTAACCGGCCTGATGTGCTCGATTCGGCCCTGCTCCGTCCCGGACGTTTCGACCGTCAGGTGGAGCTTGGCCGGCCCGACTGGCGTGCTCGGGAAGCGATTCTTCAGGTCCATACCAGGCAGGTGCCCCTGGCCGAGGATGTCGAGTTGCGCGTAGTCGCCCGGTCTACGCCTGGTATGTGCGGCGCTGATCTGGAAAATCTGGTCAACGAAGCGGCCCTGCTTGCTGCCCGAGAGGACGCCGAGCAGGTCGCCATGATCCATTTCGAAAAGGCCAAGGATCGGGTACTTCTCGGCGCCGAACGCAAGCTGGTGTTGACCGATCAGGAAAAGCGCCTCACCGCCTATCATGAGGCTGGTCATGCGCTGTTGGCCAGGCTCTCCCCCGGCGCCGATCCGGTGCACAAAGTCTCCATCATTCCCCGCGGTCGTGCTCTCGGTGTTACACAGCAATTGCCTGAAAATGATCGTTATCACTATCCCCGTTCCTACCTGATGACTCGCATCACTGTCAGCCTCGCTGGTCGGGCAGCCGAAAAGGCTACCTTCGGGGAATACTCCACAGGCGCCGAGCAGGATCTGAAGCAGGCCAGCGAGCTGGCGGAAAAGATGGTCTGTCAGTGGGGGATGAGCGAGAAGGTCGGGCCGATGACCTTTGACCGCGGCGAAGAGCACCCCTTTCTTGGACGCAAGCTGGCAACGAGTAAGACCTTTAGCGAACAGATGACCTGGATAATCGACCAGGAAATCGCAAAGATCGTCAAGGGCGCCGAGGAGCAGGCCGATCATATGGTGGCCGAACATCGTAAAGCTCTGGAATTGCTAGCTAAAGCGCTGCTAGAAGAAGAGGTGCTGGACGGGGCACGGGTCGATGCCATCTTGTCCGATGCCGGAATTGCCCTGCCAGCCTAGTCCGTGACCCCTGGGGCCCCCCCCCACAAGTTAAAATCAGCGATAGACTCCCCATACCAAGCTAACCAGGATCGGCCAGCATAAGAAGATTTAATTGGAATTGTGAGTGGCGGGCGAGTATCTTGTTTGGCGAAATGAAACTACTGTTTAGTTATGTCATCATTTGCTGATATCTGCGGAGGATTTTGTGAAACTCGCTTCCCTGTTGTGCCTGTTTACCTCTTTTGCCTATTGTACCATCGCCTGCGGTGAGCCCCTGCCATCCTCCTTCGACCTGCGTGATCTCGACGGCAACAGCTACATCGGCGCGGTGCGCGATCAGGGAAGTTGCGGCAGCTGTTACAGTTTCGGCTCCCTGGCGGCGGCGGAGAGCACCTGGAATCGGGCTCACGATTTGTACGACGACCGAGCTATCGACCTGTCCGAGTCATTCATGGTATGGAGCCTCAGCCCGCTGTACCAAGGCCTGAACGGTTGCGATGGCGGCAATGCAACGGATCCGATGAACGCCCTGACCGAATACGGCATGCCGCTGGAGAGCGTTTTTCCCTACACCACGACTGACCCCGGCGAGGATCTGCACTGGGACGCCGAACGGTACCCTCTACTGGACTGGTACCACATCCCGCCCAACGATATCGAAACCACTAAACGGGTGATTCAGTCCATCGGCGCGGTCCGCGTTTCCATTTATGGCGACCGTGAATTTATTGATTATTCGCGCGATATATTCACAAACGACGACACCGCCATCAACTCCGTCATACCTCACTATTCTAGCTCCAATCATGCAGTCGCCTTGGTGGGCTGGAATGACGAACCGGGCGACGACGGCCTGGGCTACTGGATTCTGCGCAACAGTTGGGGGGATACCTGGGGCGAGGACGGCTACATGAACATTCGCTACACTTCGGCGGGCGTCAACCGTAAAAGCAGCTACCTGATCGCAGCGCTCTGGGATGGTGAAAGCATCACTTTGGAAAATAATGATGACCTGATCGCCGTCCCCTGGAGCGCCGGCGGCACCCGCAACGCCCACGGCGTCGACCTGTGGGGCGGCCTCGCCAGCAGCGTGACCAACCGCGGCATGGTTCTGGCCCATGCCGTCAGCGACAACGAACTGGCCACCGCTCGTGGTGTTTACCTGTGGGGCGGGGCCGGCGGGCAGGTGATCAATGAGCATGGTATCGGTGGTTTCGCATCGAGCCAGAACAACCAGGCTATCGCGTACGCCATCTGCCTGCAGGGGGGGCTGGTGGACAATCGCGGTATGCTGATGGCCTTTGCGGATAGCCCTACGGACCAGGCCATGGCCTTTGGCGTCTGGGCGGCCAACGGTGGCAGCGCCGTGGAGATACGCAATAGCGGCGAGGTGGTCGCCTTAGCTGGTGGCGGTCAGGGAAACGCCGCCTACGGTCTGTGGGCCGACAGTCGAAAGCTGGCTGCGGTGACCAACAGCGGCACTATCAATGCTGTTGCCGACCGTTACGCGGTCGGCGCGCTGCTTAGCGGCGGTCCGTCTGAACTGGTCAACGACGGTATTCTCGAGGCTTTTGCGGACCGTTACGCGATCGGTGTGCTGCTCAGTGACGGGCCGTCCGAGCTGGTCAACGACGGAACCATCCGGGCAGCGACACTTGACCCGGAGTCCGGCGAGTCCTTTATTTTTATTGCTGGTATTTACTCTAGTGAGTATGCCTCCATCGACAATAGCGGCATCATTAAGGCGGAGGCTGACCTCACGACTCCAGACCAGTCGTTCACCGGTATTTTCGGTATCAAGGCGGGTAGTAATATTACCATATACAATAGCGGCATCATTGAGGCGGAAGCCTCCGCCACGAATCCAGAGTTGTGGTCTCCCCATATTGTCGGTATTGAGGGGGATGACAAGATCATCATCTTGAATAGCGGCACCATCCGCGGCGCATCTGCTTCGGTGAATACCGGTGGGGAAACTGCACTGCTACTGACTACGGGCTCCGATCTGGTGGGCAGGGTCCATCTCGGTGGTGTCGATGACCTCGTTATGTTGGGCGGCCATGGCAGTGAGGACGAGGTTTTCGACGGGGGGGAACATTTGGTCATGGTCGGTAGCGACTGGTCCCTGAGCGGCGACTCCGTTTTCGACACCATCCTGGTCGCCCAGGGTCGGTTGGGGCTGGACGGCGCTTTGGCCGGTGACGCCGCTATCCTGGCCGGCGGCATCATTGGCGGCAACGGCTCGTTGAGCGGCCGGCTGACCAACTACGGCACGCTGGCGCCCGGTCACTCGGTCGGCCACCTGACCATCGACGGCGATTTTGTTCAGGACCCCTCCGGCATTCTGGAGATCGAGATCGGCGACGGCGTCGCCGATCAACTGAGTGTTTCCGGCCGCGCCGCGCTGGCCGGCACCCTGCAGGTGCTGCCCGACGGCTACGCCACCGACGGCAGCTACACTTTTCTTGAGGCCGACACCATCGAGGGCGCCTTTGAGCACCTGGCAAGTGTCGCGGTGCTTGATGTCAGCCTGGACAGCCCTGTATCGGGCAGCCTGACCCTAGATGTATTACGCAACAGTTATGTCAGCCTGGCCGCAGCCCACAACCGCGGCCTGGCCGATAGTCTTGATGGATTGCGGCCCACCGCTGCCGATGATCTGGGCGAACTGCTCGATAGCCTCGATCTGACTCTGAGCCCAGCGGCCCTTAACGACGCTCTGTCCAGCCTGACGCCGCGCATCCACGGCCTGAGCAGCGCGGCGGCTCTTGGCGACGCCCAGGCCCGACTGACGGACCTGCGCCGCCGGCTACAGCGGTTCGACCCGGCGCAGAACCCGGTCGGCATCACCTCGGCCTGGTTCGAGATGCTTGGCCAGTATAACCGCTATCGCAGCGACGGCGGCTATTTTGGCGCCCGACAGAACCTCTACGGCCTGTTGTTCGGTGTGGAGCGCACCGCCCGCAGCGGTCTGAACCTCGGCCTGGCGGCCGCCGTTTCGGAAAGCCGCCTGGAGGCCTACGGTGCCGCAGACGACGGCGAGAGCGAGAGCCAGCAAGGTTACCTGTACGCCGCCTGGAGCAATCCGCACCGTGCTGGCGGGCTGCATCTGAACGGGGTGCTGGGCGCCGGCCGCACCGAACTCAGCGCCGAGCGGGGCATCCCCTTTGCCGGCCGCAGAGCCCATAGCGAGCATAATGGCACTCTGGTCAGCGCTACCATCAGCGGCGGCTACGCCATGAATTTGGGTGGCTGGACCATCGATCCAAGCGCTGGGCTGAGCTTCGTTCGTCTGCGCGAGGAGAGCTTCGGTGAATCCGGCGCTGACAGCGCCGATCTTAAAATCTCGGCGCGTGATAACGATTCCCTGCAAAGCCTAGTGGGCCTGCGCCTTAGCCGTCCTATCGATTTCCCTCAAGTGACCTTGAAGCCGGAACTGCGTATCGAGTGGCGGCACGAGTTCGACCGCCACACCGAATCACTGCAAACCCGTCTGGTTGGCACAACGAGTCATTTCGACACCCCCGGCCGTGACCTGGCCGGCGACAGCCTGCTGCTGGGGGCGGCGCTGCAGGCCCAGCTCTTCGATACCGCTTTCGGTAGCCTGAGCTATGATTGCGATCTGCAGAACGGCAGTGCCACCGCTCATGCCCTGCGCCTGCAGCTGGGGATGGCTTTCTGAAAACCGTGTTTCATTGGTCCGGCTTTATCCGGCTAAATAGCCCTTGACTCCCTCCATCTGTTGCCGGTAGGGTCGCCATCCTGTAATTTAAGTAACTTATCTATCCATATATGCTTTTGGGGGGAATCCAATGGGCACCTTGCATCTAACCGATCAGATCATCATTCTCGTTTACTTGGGCTTTGTGCTCGGCCTTGGCCTGTGGGCCGGTCGCAAGGTCAAGGACCTAGAAGATTACGCCGTCGGCGGCCGCGGTTACAGTGCCCTGGTCATCGCCATGACCCTGTCCGCTTCCTTTATCGGCGGCGGCTTCACCATGGGCAATTCCGAAAAGGTCTTTACCCTCGGCATCATCAATATCCTGGTGTTGTGGGGGTTCAGCTTGAAGGAGATCCTGGTGGCGACCTTCATCGGGCCGCGCATGGGACGTTTTCCGGATGCCATTTCGGTTGGCGATGTCATGGAGGTCAATTACGGCAAGATCGGCAAGGTGGTCACCGGCATCTTTTCCGTACTGCTGTGCGCCGGGATCCTCGGTGCCCAGGTCGGCGGCATGGGCTACCTGTTCAACCTCTTTCTTGGGCTGCCGGTGCCGATGGGCATCCTGATCGGGATGAGCATCGTCATTATTTACGATACCCTCGGCGGCATGCGCTCAGTGGTCGCTACCGATGTGCTGCAGTTTTGCGTCTTGGCCGTGGGCATCCCCCTGGTACTGTTCTTGGGGATTCGTCAGGTTGGCGGCATCGAAGCCCTGGTCGCCCGGGTACCCGCCGATCATTTCAACCTGACTGCGCATCTGTCACCGGTGCAGATCCTATCGTTGTTTCTGACCTTCCTGCTGGGCGAGACCCTGGTGCCGCCCTACGTGCGACGCCTGTTCATCAGTCGCGATACCCGCGCTGTCTGCCGTGGCACTCTGTGGAGCGGCCTGTTCTCCATCCCCTTTTTCGCCATCGCTGGCGGTATCGGTCTGCTGGCGCTGGTGCTCAACCCGGAACTCAATCCCAACATGGCTTTGCCTTATGTGGTCCAGACGGTGTTGCCCATCGGTTTGCGCGGGCTGGTGGTGGCCGGTATCATCGCCGTGGTCATGTCCTCGGCCGACTCCTTTCTCAATAGCGCTTCGGTCGCCTTTGTCAACGACATCGTCAACCCGTTGCGGCGTCAGCCCCTGACACCGAAGCGCGGGCTGTTGTGCGCCCGGCTGGCAACCCTGGTTACCGGCTCGATTTCGGTGGTGTTTGCCATTCGCATCCAGAGCCTGATCGATATTCTGATTTACGCCTACAACTTCTGGTCGCCCGTCATCCTGGTGCCTTTGGCGGCCACCCTGCTCGGGGTTCGGGCCGGAACGGCTGCCTTTTGTGCCGGTGCGGCAGCGGGTTTGTGCGGCGTTTTTATCTGGAACCAGCTGCTTGATAGCCCCGGTGGCTTCGACGGCTTGCTGATTGGTGTTTTCGCCAATCTGCTGGTATTCTGTGTGACGGCACGTCTTTTCCGCCAACCTGAGTCCCTTCAGGAAGGGGTCGTCTAAATCGATCCCCCGGTATACTGTAAAACTAAGCCCTCCGAACCTACCTGGTTCGGAGGGCTTTTTGCTGCGAGGAGTATCAATCGTGCTGCATTTTACGCTGGCATTGTTTAAGATGTTACAAACCTGCCCAGCCGTTCATTTGGACCAAAACCGCAGCAGTCGTTATTTGGGCCATCGAAAGAGCCAAAATTGAGCTAAGCGCTTAATCAAGCAGGGCACCAGGGCCTCAGGGCCTTTCAACTATATTAAAAAGGATGACTGAGATGGGAAAACCGTTGGCCGCTGTTTGTCGCTATCTGAGTAACCTGTTCGGCTCTTTCTTCTGGACCGCTCCTCCGTGGCTTGCGGCTCTCATTCGGGTACGTCGGGAGCGTCCACTGCGGTTCTGGGCCGGGACGGTCCTGCTGCTAGCACTGGTTTTCAGCTCCGTCGCTGGCTACCGCATCTATCAGCAGTTGCCCAAAGTCCTTGCCCTGATTGCCGAGATCGAGGCGCCAGGGGTGGCCCCCAACGTCGAAGAGCTGCAGCCCGATCCCCTGCGCATCACTTTCGTTTACGACACCGATCAGCCGGGGGCGCAGCAGGAGCTGCCCGATGAGCCGCCTTCGGTGGCCCGTCTCGACTTAGTCAATCAGCAGGTTGATCAGGGTATTCGACTCGATCCGCAGATGTCGGGGGCTTGGAGTTGGGAAGGGGACCGAACCCTGGTTTTTGTTCCCGACCAGGAATGGCCGGCCGGCACACGGTTTCGTGTCCGCTTCGGCAAACAGCCCTTCGCTCCAGAGACCCGGTTTAGCAGTCGGACCTACGAGTTCCAGACGCCGCCCCTAACCGTTGAACTTGATCCTTTGGAGTTCTATCAGAATCCCAAAGACCGTAAGATTCGCCAAGCCGTGGCGACCCTGCGGTTTTCCCACCCGCTGAACGAACAGAGCCTGAAGCAACATCTGGCTATGTCCATGCGTCCTTCGGACGAAGGGATCAAGACACCTCCCGTAACAGTCGATTTCACCGTCAGCTTTGATAAGAACCGCCGCGAAGCCTATGTAAAGAGTGTGCCGCTGCAGTTGCCGGAGCATGCCAATTATCTGCAGCTGAGCATTAAGGCTGGCCTGACCTCCAGTATCGGCGGAGCGCCATCCAAGCAGGAAGCGTCGCAGCAACTGTTGATTCCCGACCTCGGCAGCTTTCTGAAAGTGGACAGCGTTTCAACGGATATCGTTCGCAATCCGCAGGATGAACCGCAGCAGATGTTGACCCTGCGTTTCACTGACGATATTGCTGAAGCGGAGCTGTCTGACAAGCTGCAAATCTGGCTATTGCCGCCACGTAATGTGCAACGGAATAACCGCCGCTGGCGCAGTCCTCGGGAGGTGACAGAAGCGGTTTTGGCTCAGGCAACGCCCCTGGTGCTGGCGCCTCTGGAAACGGAGCTTGGTTTTGCCCGAGAGTATCACGTGCCCCTCGACGTGCCGCCGAATCGCAGCCTCTATCTGCGTCTTAAGCCTGGCCTCGCCTCTTTGGGCGGCTTCGTACATAGTTCCTTCTACGACACCCTGATAAGGGCTCCCCGTTACCCTCAGGAAATTCGCCTAGCCGCCGACGGGGCTCTGCTTTCCCTGGCCGGGGCTCATCAGTTGGGGCTGCTTAGCCGCGGCCTGCAGGCCTTTCAGGTGAGGATCGGCAAGGTGTTGCCGGGCCAACTGCAGCATCTGATTAGCCAGACTCACGGCGATCTGCGCGATCCCCAATTTCAACACTATCGATTCGATCAGGATAACATCGTCGACTATGCCGAGCAGGTCGTCGACCTGAAGCCCCTGCATCCTAAGCAGGCCAATTACGCATCTGTCGATTTAAGTGCCCATTTGCCTACCGGCAAGGACCGCTTCGGCCTGTTTTTTGTCGAGGTCAGCGGCTGGGATAAAGATAACCAGAGCCCCATGGGTTGGATCAGCGACAAACGGCTGATTCTGGTGACCGATCTCGGTCTTCTGGTTAAGGACAATGCCGATCAAAGTCACGAAGTCTTCGTACAATCCATCGCTGACGGCCGACCGGTGGCCGGGGCGAAGGTCATCCTGCAGGGCCGCAACGGTTTGCCTTTGCTGAAGCGCACCACCGACGCCGAAGGGCATGTTTCCTTCCCTGTAACCCGTGGGTTTTCCAACGAGCAGGAGCCCACCGTCTACGTGGTGCAAACGGCCAATGACATGGCATTTATTCCCTTTGAGCGGTCGTCCCGTCGCTTGAACTTATCCCGTTTCGAAGTCGACGGTGTACACGGTCGACAGTGGGATGGAGAGCGAAACGGGGAAAGTTTAGGGGCTTTTCTGTTCAGCGACCGGGGTATTTATCGACCCGGCGAATTGGTTAACCTCGGTTGTATTGTTAAATTCGAACCCTTGAATAATATCGAAGGGATTCCGGTAGAAATTGCAATCAGTAGTCCGCGAGGCAACGAGGTAGCCAGTAAGCGCCTTAACCTGCCGCCCAAAGGGTTTTTCGAATATGCCTATGCTACCCAAGCTGTTTCGGAGACGGGTAGCTACCAGGTGGCCCTCTATCTGGTGCGGGACGACAAGTACCGGGATCGACTGATTGGCTCGGCTGATTTTCGGGTTGAGGAGTTTCAGCCCGACACCTTGCAGATTCAAAGCACGGTGGTCGGCGTCAAAGATTCAGGTTGGAGCAGCGCCGAGAAACTCACCGCGCAAGTGCGTCTACGCAACTTGTTCGGAACCCCGGCCCAAGGGCGCAAGGTGACCGCCTTGATGAATGTGCGCAGTGCCCGTTTTCAGTTCAAAGAGTACCGGGATTTCACCTTTATCGATCCTTGGTACGACCCGGACCAGCCATCGCTGGAAGTCAGCGAAGAGTTACTCGCCAAAACCACCGACGAACAGGGCCAGATTGAATTCAGTCTGCCGTTGGAACGTTTTGCTCGGGGGACCTATCTGCTGACCTTGACCAGCGAAGGTTTCGAACCCGGCGGCGGACGCAGTGTTACTGCCCGTAACAGCTTGTTTCTTTCCCCCTTGAAGACTCTGGTCGGTACCAAAAGCGACGGATCGCTGGACTATATCAACCAGGATGCCGAACGATTTGTCGAATTAATCGCCATCGACTCAGAACGCAAGGCGCAGGTGGTGGAAGGGTTGCAAGCGCGGCTGACAGAAATTCGTACCGTCTCGACTCTGATCCAGCAATACAATGGCACCTACGCTTATCAGTCCGTAGAAAAAGAACAGGAGTTGCAGACCGAAGATTTTGCCATTGCTGATTCTGGCAGCCGTTATCAGCTGCCCACGGCTCAGCCTGGCAGCTATCTCTGGGAGTTGCTCGATCCGCAGGGTCTGAAGCTGGCCCGGGTTCGTTTCACCGTGGTCGGTCACGGCAACCTGCTGGGTCAATTGGAAAAGAATGCTGAGCTCGATCTTAAGTTAGATCGCAAGGACTACAAAGCCGGCGATACGGTCGAGATGAATATTACAGCCCCCTACGTGGGGAGCGGTCTGATTACCATCGAAAGCGACCGGGTGCATGCCTGGAAATGGTTTGCCACCGATACCACCAGCAGTATGCAGAGCATCGCTATTCCTAAAGATCTGGAGGGCAATGCCTACGTCAACGTCACCTTTGTCCGTGACGCCAGTTCCAAGGAGATCTTCACCAGCCCTTTGAGCTACGCCGTAGCGCCGTTTACTATTGACCGCAGTCAACGGGTGATCGATCTCAGTATCGAATCGACTCCCCGGGTGCGTCCAGGCGAGAAGCTGGAGATCGCTTACAGCGCTTCTCAGTCGGCGCGTATGGTCCTGTTCGCGGTGGACGAGGGAATCCTGCAGGTGGCAGGTTACCGAACCCCTCAACCTTTGAATCATTTTTTGCAAAAACGGGCCTTGCAGGTCGACACTCTGCAGATGCTCGACCTGATCTTGCCCGAATTCGACATTATTCGTAAGCTCTCCGCCAGTGGAGGCGGTATGGCCGAAGCCAGCATGCGGCAAGCTCTGGCCGTCAACCTCAATCCTTTTGCCCGCGCCCTGGAAAAACCGGCCGTCTATTGGTCGGGTATCCTCGATGCCGATAACGACAGGCGCACCGTTGACTTTACGGTGCCCGACTCTTTCTCCGGTACGTTGCGGATTATGGCCGTAGCAGTGGCCGATGAGGCCATCGGCGTCACACAAAGCTCAAGCCTGGTGCGTGGGCCTTTTGTTATCACCCCCAGTCTTCTGACTCAGGCCGCGCCTGGCGACAGCTTCCGTGCTTCTGCCAGTATCAGCAATATCTTTGAAGGATCAGGCCAGGATGCCCCGGTCACCGTGCGCCTGGAAACCTCGGATCATGTGGAGATTGTCGGTGACCCTGAACAGAAGTTGACCATCAGTGAAGGTAGTGAAAAAACGGTTCATTTTCAGCTCACTGCTCAAGATATCCTCGGTGCCGCTGAAGTGCGCTTTATCGTTACCTCCGGCAAAGAACAGGGCAGCCGTAGGGCAACCTTTAGTGTGCGGCCGGCACAGCCCTATGCCACCACCCTCAGCAGTGGCTACGCCAAGGATGGCAAGGCGACCCTGGAAGTGCCACGTAGTCTCTATGCCGATCTGGCCGAACAGCAGGTGGCCGCATCTAGCAGCCCGCTGGTGCTCATCAATGGCCTGTCGTCTTATTTGGAGCATTTCCCCCACGGCTGCACCGAACAGGTGGTCAGTCAGGTATTCCCCTTAGTTGGCTTGATGAGTCACCCGGCCTTCGCCCCCTACGCCGCCGACAACCAGCAGCGCTTTGCCACCCTGATTGCCAAGCTGCGGGAACGTCAACTAGACAATGGCGGTTTCTGCTTCTGGCCAGGGGGCAGCGCGGTAGCGGAATTCCCCACCGTCTACGCGCTCCATTTTCTTCTTGAGGCGATGGAACTCGGTTATGCCGTCCCCGAAGAGCTGATGGATCGTGGCCAGGACTATTTGCGGGATTATGTTGGTCAGACACCAGATAATCTGGAGCAAGCACGGGTGCGGGCCTACGCTATTTATCTGCTGACCCGCATGGCTGATGTGACCACCAATCACCTGGTTAGCTTGCAAGAATGGTTGGATGAGCACCACGGAAAAGTTTGGCGTCAGGATCTGGCGGCCGCCTACATGGCTAGTGCCTATGCGTTGTTGCAAAAGCGGGACGATGCGGAACAACTGATTCGTCGCTATCGTCTTGGAGCAACTGAAGTGAAGGGGGAGGGCGTGTTTCATTCGCCTCTGACCCGAGACGCCCAGTTCGTCTATTTGCTGGCCAAACACTTCCCGAAGCGGGCAGAACAGCTCGATGGCGAGACGCTGTTGAAGTTTATCGAGCCGGTCTTTCGCGGTCGCTACAATACCATTTCCGCCGCCTACACCATTCTGGCACTGGGAGCCTACGGTCAGCTGGAGGATTCTTCGCTGCTGAAGGAAATAGATCTGGGAGAAGTAGTGAGTTTTACTGCCGTCGATGGCGAGGGTCGGCAGCAGGTCCTGAGCGGAGAAGCCGAGCCCCTGCCGCAGGCGGCTTTTGCAACCGGCACCGCCAAGATGCTGCTTGCTGCCGACGGGCCGTTATTTTATCTGTTATCACAGGCAGGTTTCGATCGGGAACTGCCGACCACAGCGGTTCGTGAAAAGCTGGAGATCAGCCGTGAATTTCTCGACCAAGAAGGCAAGCCGGTGAGCGAACTGGAACAGGGTCAGGAGGTCACGGTGCGCCTGCGGTTGCGAGCCCTGGGCGAGCCAATTTCCAATGTGGCGGTAATCGATCTGTTGCCGGGCGGCTTTGAGGTGTTGCGCGACTCGGTACCCCGTAGCGTGGATGGCTGGCAAGCCGACTATGTAGACGTAAGGGAAGACCGGGTGGTTTTCTATGGATCCTTTGACACCTCGGTGAGGGAGTTGAGCTACCGGGCCAAGGTGACCAGTGCCGGTGAGTTTGTCATTCCACCGCCTCGGGCTGAAGCCATGTATGACCGAGCGGTACGCGCCGCCGGTATCGCGGGCCGAGTCAGGGTTGTGCCGACCGCTGTCCCAACGGCCCCATGAAACAGTTGCTGCGTCCCGCCGCGATTGTTCTATTACTGATCGCGGCCTCTGTTTCCCTCGCTGTGTTGGTTGTGCCCCGGCCGGAGTTACTGCGCTATCAGACTACCTCGCGGGCCTTCTTCGACCAGCAGGGGCACCTGCTGCGCCTGACCCTGGCCAACGACGATCGCTATCGCCTGCAGGTTCCTCTGCAGCAGATCGCTCCTGAGTTGCGGGAAGCTACCCTGCTTTACGAAGACCAGGACTATTATCATCATTCCGGGGTCGATTTTCCGGCACTGCTGCGGGCTTTCTGGAGCAGTTATGTAACAAGAGAGCGCCCCGTTGGTGCCTCGACCATCACCATGCAGGTTGCCCGACTGCGTTGGAACCTGCATACCCGCACCCTGACCGGAAAACTGGTGCAAATCTTGCGGGCCTTGCAGCTTTCCCGACATTACAGCAAGGATCAGATCTTCGAGGCTTATCTCAATCTGGCACCTTACGGCCGTAACATCGAGGGGATCGAAGCCGCCAGTCTGATCTATTTCAACAAGCCAGCCAGGGATTTGAGCCTGCCCGAAGCCTTGAGCCTGTGCGTCATCCCGCAGAACCCCGTCAAACGTAACCCCACCACGACCCAGGGGTTCGCTGCCCTCAAGATCGCCCGCGACTTGTTGTTTCAACGCTGGCAAACGAAGCACCCCGAGGCGGTTCGCCTGCAATCCTTCTTTGAGTTGCCCCTGCAGGTTCGTTCGCCTGAACAGTTGCCCTTTCGCGCACCGCACCTGATTGACTTGCTCAATCAGCAATTACCCTCAATGCAACGGGGGGGGATTAAAACGACCATCGATAGTGACTTACAGAGCTTGGCCGAGAAGAGGCTGGCCGAATATATTGCTCGACAAAAAAAGATCGGTATCAACAACGGTGCCGTGGCCATTCTCGATCATCAAACCATGGAGATGGTAGCCCTGGTCGGCTCGGCCGATTTTTGGAACGCGTCCATCGAAGGTCAGGTCAATGGTTGCACCGCTCCCCGTTCCCCCGGTTCGACCCTTAAACCCTTTGTCTATGCCTTGGCCATGGATCAGGGATTAATCCATCCCATGACCATGCTCAAGGATGCTCCTCGCCGATATGGAGGTTTCGCTCCTGAAAATTACGACCAGGCCTTCCTTGGCCCGATGCTGGCTAGAGACGCCCTTATTGCCAGCCGCAATGTGCCGGCTGCCGCCCTGCAGGCCCAATTGGCAAAACCAGGGCTTTACGAGCTGTTACAGGTCGCTGGGGTAGAGAACCTGCAAGATAAAAGTTATTACGGTTTGGCCCTGGGTCTCGGCGGCGTGGAACTGACCATGCTTGACTTACTCAAGCTCTACGCCATGCTGGCCAACGGTGGCATACTGCAACCGATGCGCATGTTGGCCGATACGCCTTCCAGCAAGAACCCTCCCGTTCTCCTGAGTCCGGAGGCCTGCTTCCTGACTCTCGATATTTTAAAGGATAATCCGCCGACTGTACGGCCGTTGCTGCCCGGCCAGACTCAAAGTGGCTTGAAGGTCGCCTGGAAGACCGGCACCTCCCACGCCTTTCGCGATGCCTGGGCTGTCGGCGTCTCTGGCCCCTATGTGGTGGCGGTATGGATCGGTAATTTCGATGGTTCTGGAAACCGGGCTTTTACCGGCCGTCGGGCCGCCGGTCCGCTGTTGTTTGAGCTTTTTAAAAGTCTTAGTCACGGACAACCCTGGCAGGCCAGCGGTTGCTTGAAACCGGGTCTGCTCAATGTGGAGAAGGTCGCTATGTGTGCCGACACTGGCGATCTTCCCGGCCGCTATTGCCCCCGTACCAGCGAGTCGTGGTTTATTCCCGGCGTCTCGCCGATCAAGGTGTCGACTGTCCATCGGGCCGTTCCGGTCGATAAGCAGACCGGTCTGCGCGCCTGCAGTCCACAGTCGGGCCGCACCGAACTGCGAGTCTTTGAGTATTGGCCTACGGATTTGCAACGCATTTTTCGTCAGGCCGGTGTGAGCCTGAAAACCCCGCCTAATTTTGCGCCGGATTGCGATTTAGATACTCAAAGTCTGGCTGGCGCGCCGCCAGCCATCCAGTCGCCGGTGGCCCATATCGAATACCGCTTGCGCAGCGAAAGCCTGGATACGGAAATGATCCCCTTTAGCACCGTGGCCGACGGTGATGTGCGGCAGTTGTTCTGGTTTGTCGATAATAGATATGTCGGCACATCCAAGGCCGGTGAAACCTTCTTCTGGTCACCGGCAAGTGGGGACTTTACCGTGCGGGTGGTGGATGATCACGGTCGGGCCGATCAACGAAACTTGCGGGTGGGGATGGTGCGGGATAGGAAGCAGTAAGTTTGCATTACCTGGCAGCCTTTGGATAGCCGGAAGGGCAGTTGCTTGGGGGTTTTCACCCCCTCGGCGTCAATCCGCATGCTTGCTTGTGACTCGGGCCATCTCTGGCCCTCATTCTTTGGGCAGCCAGGGGCTGTCCCATTCCGCTGACCTGCGGAATGGTGCGGCGTAAACAGCTACGCTTGCGCGTAAGTGCTTGATTTCTGCTTGTTCTGATCAAAATCATCTAGGAACTCTTAGACAAACCCTTTCATCTTTGTCAGTCAAAACCGTCCAGGTATTCTTGGCGTAAAGCCGCCCATTCCTTATCGGGAGATCGCTTGGGTGTTCCAGATTGCAGGGATTGTAATACTAGGCCTGTTCCAGCCATTTTCTAGCGTGCAAATGGTCAGGAACAATTTCTGAGGCACTTTATGTCTAGGTTTTTAGTGGCGATAGATTTCACGGGATCATCCTTGTTATTGCCTATTCGCGGTATTTATAACCAGAGGCCCTTTGCATGCCTTCATGATATGGGAGGCGGGCAAGCCATTTTCCAGAAGCAGGGTAATGCTGTGCAGATATTTCCGGGTGTAGAAGAAGTACTTCCTGTATCCTTCACACAGGTAGTAGACCGATTCATCATTCCAGGTCCTGGCGAACCGGTGCTTGGGGCACCCTCCCCAGCAGGCTTTGAGCACCTCGCATTCCGTGCACCGACCCGGAAGCCCCTTGTCTTTGACCCTAAACCCTCGGTCAGCTGAACTCTCCGCCAGTTGCACAGGGTCATCATCAACAATATTGCCGAGTTTGAACTCGGGATACATGGAGTGGTCGCAGGCATAGAGATCACCGTTATGTTCCAGCATGATCGACTTGCCGCAGCTCTGGGCAAACAGGCAGACCGGCGAGGATGTGCCGATCCATGAATTCAGAGCCCATTCAAAATTCATCACATTGGTAGTACCGACATCATTTTGCACCCACTCATCAAAGACAGCGATAAGAAAGTCACCATAGACTTCCGGTTCAACACTCCATTCTGTTGCAGTAATGTTTTCCTCTTTTGCAAGTGATGAAGGCCCGTCAAGGCTGAGCCCCACCAGGAAATCGTTCTCTTTCAGGAATTCACACTACTCGTCATTAAGCAGGATGCCGTTGGTCTGTAATGAATTGGATATTTCTCTTTGCCCGGTAAAGGGGCGCTGCAGTTCGATAACCTTCTTATGAAAATCCAGTCCCAGCAGGGTCGGTTCTCCGCCCTGCCATACAAACTCGACTACCGGCGTGGGCTGCAGGGTTATGTACTTGGTGATATAAGCCTGCAAGACCTCATCGGGCATCACATAGTCAGCACCCTTGGGAAACAGGGCCTGTTTCCCAAGGTAGAAACAGTACTCGCAATCCAAGTTGCACCTCGGCCCGATCGGCTTGGCCACGATATGGATGCCTTGCGGCAGATTGTCAGTGATTGTGTTTGTCGTCATCTTAACCATTCTCTCTATCAGTACTTCCACAAGCGGAACACCAACCGACCCTGATGGGGGTTTTATTTCCAAGCCGCCTTTTCTATGTCAGGCAATACCCCGTTCAGGTCTAAGTATGCTTCCAGCGGACCGTAAAGTCGGAAATAGCTGAACCAGCCTTCTCCTGGATTTGTCGGTATCCAGTTCTGCTCTTTGCCCTTTGGTGGCGTTGGACCAAAATAAATATTGACTGAACCCTCGTCAAAGCTAATGTGCTTTTCTTTGTCGTCTCACTTGGCCTTCTCGATATCCGGCAGGATCCAGGACTGGTCGAAGAATCTCTCTGTCGGAGAATAGAGACGGAAGTACGGGAACCAGGATCTGTCCGCCACCGTCTGCACCCAGTTTTTCTCCTTGCCTTTGGGGGCTTCTGGGCCGAAGTAGAGGTCAATCGAGCCGTCGGCATTGGTGAGCAATTCCATGCGTGAAGAGCGGTCAGCCTGCTTCGTTTCGTTATCGATCGGGCAGCGCGTGGACACATCGTACACGGTCAAGGACCAGAAGGCCGCGGCGGGAACATCGGCCGGGACGTGCAGTCTGTAGTTCATGGCGCCGTCGAGCCAGTCCTTGTCGCTATCGAGATAAGAGGCGAGGTACTTCTGTCCCCAACCGGACTTTTGTGAATTCATCGCAGGGCCATTGGTCAAAGCTTCGTAGAACCAGGCCGCACGGCCGTCGAGGGCGTCGAAGTTTTCCCAGCGCTGATCGGCTGGCGAAGTCGTGGCGATTTCCCAGGCACTGCCTTCGCGATAGATCGATGCTTTGATACGCGGGTTATAGAAGTCGTTAGCTTTGGCCATCGCTTCACCGACCAATGCGGCTTCGGTCAGAATCTTCTTCTGGGATTCCGTCGGCTGGAAAGCCTTGCCTTTCTCAATGCCCAGAGGTTGCAGCATGGCGTGGAAAAAACGATCGCGTTCGTCCACCACTTCACGGTTGAGGATATCCGCCAGGCGTGCAAAGTAAGCAAGCCCCCTCGGTTGAACCGTGACGCCCAAGAGGCGCTGGCCGCCTTTGCGCAGAACCTTGGTTGGACGAGGATGTGCCCGATCTTTGTAAGGATAAATTTTGATGTCGTTGAGCACTTGATCGCGAACGGCCGCGTCCGGGCTCATGAGGCGCAGACCGAACATGAAATTATTTGTTGTGGCTTCTACGACTTTGTAACCATCCGCTGTAGGAGCCTTGGTCCCCGGTGCATGAATTAGGTATTTTCCCGCGCCGTCTACATAGGCGAATTCTATCTGCC
Source organism: Desulfuromonadales bacterium (assembly GCA_013619105.1). Taxonomy (GTDB): domain Bacteria; phylum Desulfobacterota; class Desulfuromonadia; order Desulfuromonadales; family Syntrophotaleaceae; genus Syntrophotalea_A. The sequence continues at coordinate 7,073 of JABXKU010000032.1, read as the reverse complement.
ACATATTGGTCAGCATTCCCCGGAGCTCCCCTTCGGGAATATCGATCACCAGCGGCCCGCTTTTCTGTAGATCAGCAAAAGAGGTCGCATACGGTGTGGTTGTATTGGCCGTGAGAATGCCGAGCTTGGAGGAATGGTCAGGGTAGTAAACGATATCGCCTACCTGAGCTCCCAGGGTATTCTCGAAACTCCATTGCCACTGCGCCATACTGATGATGGGAATAGCCCAGAGATAGGCCTGAGTGGCACGTTGGAAGTCCATTTCGTTGAAAAGTATTTTGCGGGTTTCATGCGTCGGATAGCCGTTGGCGAAATCATGCGTAAAGCTCAATTCGCCAATGCGTGTGTCGAGGGTCTCCCCGGTCACCCCTGTTTGCGTCGCGCATCCTGCCAATAAGCTTGCCGCACAAACGATGACTAATATGAGAATCAGTGTTTTCTTCATTTCTTTTCTCCTGTTTTTTTACTGTTGCCCATCGTCGTGTACAGCCATGCCCCGAACAACTAAGGTGCATGGCTCAAAACTCAGCAGCCTTCGATCATTTAACTTTCTCAAAGTCTGGTAAAAGCCATTCTTTATTGAAGTGAGCATTCATTGGACCATATATCCTAAAGTAAGCAAACCAGCCTTTTCCCGGAACAGTCGGTATCCAGTTTTTCTCAGCCATCTTTGGATCTTTTGGTGCGTCAGGTCCAATGTAGATATCATAAGAACCATCTTCATTTGGATATGGAGTTGTCTCTTCTCTTTGAGAAGAAACCTCAAATTTTTTCTGTGGGTTAATAAGAATATAACGATTATCAGGATCATAAAGCGTTAGTGACCAGAAACGTCCGGTAGGTACATTTGGAGGAACGTGCAATGTATACATCTTTGAACCGTCCAAATAGTCTCCGTCGGCATCTTTTGGAGTTCCTAAATAGGCAGAACCTATACCTTCTATAGTACTATTTTTCATTCCTTTTGAAGTGGTGAGAGCCTCATAGAACCAGGCAGCTCTTTCATCCAACTGATGGTGAGTAGGTGCTTTTTGATCCACCTCAACACAGATAGCATTTTCCCACTGCTTTCCCATCCAGTGTTTTGCTTCTAAATCAGAGTTCCAATCATTGTCTATTGCCATTGCTTCACCAACAATAACTGCATCTGTCAATAGATCGGTCATTTCAGCAGAAGGGTTAAAAGGTTTCCCTTTTTCAATGCCCAAATCTTTTAGGAATGCATAGAAAAAGCCATCACGTTCGTGCATTGGCTCTTGATCAATTATCCATTTTAAACTTTCCCAAAACTTCATTCCTCTCGGTTGATTTGTGCTCCAATATTTTCCATTATTATAGTTAAGCGGTTTTGATTCTGGTGGAGTTGTGCCATAACTGTATAGTTTGAATGTTTCAAAATACGCTTCTGCCTCTTTATCTTTCTTGAAAAAAGATCGATGAATAAGGACGTTAAAACGACTTGGCGATCTGGCAATATTATAGCCTGCCTCAACTGCTCCTTCCGGAACTTCCGTATCTGGTCCAAGTATGAGGTGTTTTCCTCCTTTGCCCTTATTGACACCCGGTATACCAAGATCAACAACAGGTCGTTGCCACATATCATTGATGAATCCGGCACCGGGTCCTTCAGGGACATCGATTACCCATGGGCCCATATCAGTATCGATCCAACCCAATATATAATCGGTTGTTCCGTTCGCTGTGATTGCATATTTCACATCATCATAGTAATTAGCATTTACACGGAAGAAATCTCCCATCTCGTAGCCTAAGCTTTCTTCATATGTGTATACAAACTCCGCCATTGATACAATGGGGAGTGCCCATATATACGTTTGTATCGCACGTTGTGACCGACGTTCTTTCTTCAACAGTTTCGATGTCTCTTCTGTTGGAAAACTCCTCTGAAATTGTAATGTCCCAATACTTGTTTCCTTCACAACCATGTTTGCTTCATCTGATTTTTTCTCGGTTTTCTGCTCTGTTGCATTGCAGCTAGCTATAGCTACTGAAACCAAAAGCAATAAGAATATCTTTATTAATTTCATTGTTCCCTCCATTTTTACTGTTTCCCATCTTCATGTACAGCCATGCCCCGAACAACTAAGGGGCATGGCTCAAAACTCAGCTGCCCTCGATCACTTAATCTTCACGACATCATCCGGTTTCCAGGTCTGGTCGAAGAATTCGACAGCACTTCCGTAGATGCGGATAGCTGCGATGAAGGACCTACCATCAATTGTCTGGATCCAGTTGGTGTCGGGCGCTCCTGCAGGCTTGGTCGGACCGAAATAGAGGTCGATCGAGCCGTCCTTGTTTTTGACCGTGTTGTCGAAGCCATTCAAGCCGGGAAATCGCTGTGAAGTCTCCGGCATTGTCCCGTCAGTGATGTTATATAGGGTGACAGCCCAGAACAATCTGGCAGGGATGCCTGCAGGAAGGTGTAGTTTGTAGTTGTTGCTACCGCTCAGGAAATTCCCGTCCGCATCCTTTACTGTTATAGGATACTTAGACCCCTGATTGATGGTACGCATCACCATGGCCGGTGCATTGGAGTAGCCGATTTGATAGAACGCGTTACGTTGAGTGACATCGAGGTAGTTCTCCTGCATCCACTCTGCCGTTGCTGCCGCCCAAACACGCAGCCACTGGCGATCCTTGTAATAGAGGTCGCGCTTATCGGGTCGATTTAACATGCGCGATGCCAGGATCATTTTCGGCGCCCTTAGCACAGCTTTATCCAACAGTTTCTTCTGCCCATCTGTAGGCGCAAAGGGCTGCCCTTTGATGATTCCGATGGCGGCAAGCACGCCACGGAGTTCGGGGGTTATGGCTTCAACCGGCTCATAATCGACAAATGCTTTGAGCTTTGTCCAGTAGGCATAATCCGTTGGGTACATCATATTAATGCGCTTGCCTGAAGCATTGGGAAACTCCATTGGCTTGATGTTCTTCTCTTCTTCCCAGAGCGGATAAACACGAGTTTGTTCTGCCGCTTTGACGGCAGGGGCTGGATCAAGCCCGTTCTCTCCACCTGGCATCACAGTTCGGAAGAACAGAAAGACATTGTAGGTGGAAGGAGTGAAGGTGAAGTATCCGGGAGGGACATGTCCCTGGTAATCAGGAGGCAGTAACAGATACAGCCCCCCGCGACCGCGATCAGGCCCAGCACTACCTACATCCACCAGCGTGCGCTGGAAGAAGTCTGTGAACATACCGATAACACCGGGAGGCGCAGCGACAACCAATGGACCGGTTTTCTTCAAGTCCAGATAGGACATGGAATACATGATGTCCGCATTGGGTGTTGGCACCCAGGCCTTGGCATCCATCCGGTCTTTCCACATTGGTAAGACGTTGTAACCGGCGCCAAAGGCCTTCTCGGAACCGTCACGCAGCCCAATCGTATTCAACGCCGGTAACATGGTCATGTAGGCTTGAATCGCCATGTTATAGTAGAATTCGTCACGCAGTTCTTGTCCCTCTTCCTCGCTTGGCCAGTTGCCGTCGTACATCTGCCTTACGAGCGGTGATCTCGTTTCCTGCGCCATGGTGGGGGGAGCAATACCCAGGAACAGCACTGCGCATACGAAAATTGCAACTAATTTTGTTTGTTTCATTTTACTCTCCTTCTATTTGGGTTGGTTGATTTTAGTTAGTGAAAACTACTCCAGCTTTTATTGAACAGACAACCCATAGTAAGCGCTCAGGGGAACAAGAGCGCGAACTGAAAGTTCAACCCCCAGTCGGCACTGCCAGCAGGTTTCTTAACATTTGAAAACAATTGGAATGATGCACTTACTGGCTGCTCGCCAATATTAAAGATTTTGCCGGCACCTCCGCCAACCGGCACTGTCCAGCGATTATCTGAATCGGCTTCCCAATCGGCGGTAATTGTCGCATTGCTGTACAGATACCAGCCGTCATTCAGGTTGTAATTGAAAATGTATTGCGCGCCGAACACATTGAACTCATCGTCACTAGATCCATCTGTTGACCAGAGATTTTGTAAAACAACACCGGCGCTCCATGCATCTTTTGCATAGAATAATATGGCAGTCGGTCCCAGTCCGACATGATCACTGCCAAGTTCGGGTTCGCTATGAGTAGGCAATGCCACAGCTGGACCGGCACCCCAGACAAAGTTACTGGCCTCCCTCGGAGAAACAAAGAGATTGAGCAGAGTATTGCCGAGGCCGGTTGTTGAATCTTGTCCCGCCGCGCCCGGCAGATCGATCACCGGCAGGATCGAATAGGTGATAAGCCTCCAGTCCTCGTTCAGCGCAAATGGCCACACCAACTGAAGTGAATAGAGGCTTAACGGATCGTCTGAGTAAGGCACATCGGGACTGACATCGGCCGTCAATATCAGCTGACGCAAGCCGCTGACAGGATTTTGTTTAAGTTTGGCCAGTTCCTGCGCGGAAGACTCAGTGGTAACAGCCGTGCCGCTCTCTGACTCTGTCGGCGTTTGCGCGAGCACCGTCGATGAAAAAATGGCAAGCAACATAGCTGAAATAACGAAACGCGTATAGACATTCATAATGTCTCCCACTATTTAATTTTTTCTAAATCTGATAAAGGCCAAGTTTTTTTTGCTATTTCCTGGAGCACTTCGAAATCAACTCGCTCTTCACCTTTAATTACTCTTTCAGCACCTCCACCAGCGGAACTCCCACTGACCCTGAAGGGGGTTTGATTTCGAGATACGCTGCAATAGTCGCAGCTATGTCGTGGGGGCCAACCGGCCTGCTTATTGTCTGGGCAGCAACACCGTTGCCGGCAAAGAAAATCGGCACATAAGTATCGTACTTCCACGGCGAACCATGGATTGCAGCAATTTTTTCGATGCCCATCTTTTCGGCTTCCTCACTGGAGTGTAAAAACCAGTAATGCTCCGGTACCATATGGATATTGCCGGAACGGGCAGGATGAAAACTGCGCCTGATCTGATTCTGGATCGGCGACTCGGTTATTCGTCCGGCGAACAGGTCGCTTCGGGTCATGGCATAGGCAATTCCCTGGACTTTCATCATTTCTGCGGCAACAAATTTCTCCACCTCTTCGATGTCAAGCTTTTCCTCTTTTATGGCGTCAAGATTGAGATAGAGATAGGGATGACTGTGGCCGGCAATGAGATCATCCCGCCCGAACCGGCTCTTGAGTGCATCCAATAATGGAGATCCTTTTTTAAACCAGTCCAATGGAAAGCGGCCGGTCTCCATGCCGTGTTCAGCCATGTATTCAGGGGCTTCCGGCGCGCCATGATCGGCAGATAGGACGATCAGAGTCTTGTCGAGACCGATCTTCTTGTCGACGTACTGGAAAAGCTCGGCCAGCAGCCGATCCAATCGCAGGATGTTATCCTCTGTTTCCAGGCTGGAGGGCCCGAAAAGATGGCCGACATAATCTGTGGATGAAAAGCTAAATGCCAGATAATCGGTCGCCCCCCCCTGGCCAACTTTCTCGTTCTCTATGAGTGCTTTGGCAAAATCCAGCGTCAGTTCGTCCCCGATCGGCGTCAATTTCAGGGTCAGATAAAAATACTTCGAGCTGCCATCTCCAAGGGAATGAGGAAATGTTCGGCCCAGTTTCGCGAACGCCGCTTCATAAGGGCGATCATCAATACCCCCGGCAATATAGGAGGAGCGATCATGTAGGAGGTCCCAGGTTTTTCCTTTATAGCGGTCGGCCGGTTTGGCCCCGTTCCATTGCTTTACCCATTCGGGATAATCGTCATAATAGTAGCTGCTCGTAACAAACCTTCCGCTGCTCGCGGAGTACCAGAATGCTTTGCCCACATGGCCACCGGGGAGGATGGCCCCGCGGTCCTTGATTGAAACACTGAAGACCCGTGACTGGCCGCCATTATTAACCACGAGCTCATCACCAATGGTGCTGACAAGAAGGTTGCGGGGTGAGACGCCTTTGTGCGGTTCGAATTTTCTGCCGATAATATGGTGGCGGTCGTCTTCGGCGTTATATACAAACTCGCCGGTTTTCTGATCGATCCAGTCATTGGCGACAATACCGTGCCTAGAGGGATCCGCACCCGTGGCAAGTGTCGCGTGTCCAACGGCAGTTTCCGTGTTGGCGTGTTGATAGTGGGCGTTATTGTAATGGGTGCCCTTTTCGAGCAAATAACGGAAACCTCCTTTGCCGAGACGCTCCTTAAAACGCATGGGCAGGTCGCCGCGCAATTGATCTACCGTGATTTGCAATACCAGTTTGGGGGGCTTGTCATCAGCAGATGCAGGCAGTATTAATGCATGTGCCAGGAAACAGAGTGGCAATATTAGAAAAAATGTTGTCAATTTCATGATGCATTCCTTATGCGTTAGCAGCAGTATAATTAACTACGCATGTGTCATCTTTCCTAACCGCCCGTCATCTATCAACCCACTTCATATCCACCGCAAATTACTTACCGTTTGAGATTTCTCCATGCTAAAAAAGAGGGGTCTGAGACCATTTAGGAGAGGGCAGCACAGGAACAAACAGGAATCGCAGTTGCCACTCCGGTCCGAATTTGTCATCCTGTCCTACATAAGGGTAAGCCTAAAGGCCAATTTTTACCGGTAGCGGACCGATTTTAACAAGAGTGTCAAAACCGATACCAATAGGCATGCTGAGCTCATCCGTTTCCCAGTTGTAGTGAATGTTAGGGGCCATGCCAATGTTGGTGAGGGGCGAATAACGATAACGGAGGACGTATTGAAAATCCGTAAGGTTGACATCGGGACGTTCAATGGTTACCGGCCCCAGGCGGTATTGACCGTGAGCTCTTCGCCCTTATCGGCGGTATAGGTGTTGACAGGGTTGGCCACACCTGCCGTACCCAAACTGCCTGGCGTACCGACTTCGAAAAGATAAAAACCAGCCGCCAAACATTGATGCACGCCAAAAATCAGCGAAACAATGCATACTGCCGTTAACGTAAAAAAAGCCGATAGCTTTGATGTATTCATCTGACTGCTCCTGCCCAAAGGGGATAGTCCAATCCTAACCATTACTCGCATAGCAGAAAAAAATTTCTATACCAATGATAGCAATGGCATTAAGATTAGCAACAC
>JABXKU010000111.1 GCA_013619105.1 Desulfuromonadales bacterium | reverse complement strand
CACCAGCGATGTATAGCTGGCGTCAATAACCTTTCCCTTGATCGCGTGCTGGTCGACTTCTGGGCCACGCGAGGCCCAAGGGCCAGCTTGTCCGATAGCATCATCAAAAAAAAGAGGGTCTGCTCGCAAGGGCAGGCCCTCTTTTTTGTGCAGGCATTGCCGAAAATGTCTTTGCGGCAGTGCCCTGGCTTCAGTCCTGAGCGGTCCCTGCGTCCCGCAACATGCGAAAGATCTCCCGAAAGGCCCGCTTGTCGGCACTGTTTTGCACCGAATTGGCCAGCCGCTGAATCTTAGCAGTGTCGAGTCCGGGCAGGGTGTTTTTGATCTCCGCCAGGGTTTCGGTGCAGCGAGTTGGATCACAGAGACCGTCGCGCAGCTCTTCGAAGAGATGAAATCCTGCCGTGCTCTGGCGATGGCCCCGTTCAAGGTCGGCCATGAATGTTTCGACCTGCTCGCGGTTTTCGTCATCCTCCCGCAGCAGCCCTGCCAGGTGTTTGAGTTGCCGTTTGCGGGCGCCGTGTGATTTGATGGCGCGCGCCTGCTCCAGTTCTTTGGCGAGCACTCCGCTTAGGGGCAAACGGCGATAGTCAGCCTCGGCCATGGTGACCAGGGTTTCGGCGAGCTCTGCTATGGCCTTGGCCTCGCGTTTTTTGGCGCTGCGGCTGGGCGGTCGTGGGTCAATAAAATCATCGTTCATCAAAAGACCTTGTTGCTATCGAGTAAAAAGGTAACCGGACCGTCGTTGGTCAGGCTGACTTGCATCATTGCCTGAAATTGTCCGGTAGCGACACTGACGCCCCGTTGGCGGAGCAGCGCTACATAGTGTTGGTAGAGGCGATTGGCCTCCTCTGGTGGTGCGGCCCGTGAAAATCCTGGCCGCCGGCCCTTGCGGCAGTCGGCGGCTAGGGTGAACTGGGAGACGACCAGAACTTCACCGCCGATATCTTCGACGGATAAGTTCATCTTGCTGCCGTCATCCTCGAAAAGACGAAGTTCGGCGGTTTTCTTTGCCAGGTATGCGGCATCCCCTTCTGCATCATCCTGCTCCACCCCTAATAGTACCAGCAGGCCCTGAGAGATGGCTCCAACCGTTTCACCGGCCACTACTACCTGTGCCTGTGAAACCCGCTGCAATACTGCTCTCATGCCTGCTTCTCGGCCATTTGGCGCAACAGGGACAGACTAGCCAGATGAAAGCAGTTGTTTTCACCGGGAGCGGTTTCGAGCAATTTTGGTACTTCGGCAAAGCGCTCATCGGCCATCAGGGCAGCAAAAACCTCAAGGGATACGGCCCCCTGGCCGATCTGGGCATGCCGGTCGACGCGAGATCCTCGTTCTTTAAGAGAATCGTTCAGATGAAAAGCAGCAATGTGTTCGGTGCCGACCAGGCGGTCGAATTCGCTCATGGTGGCCCGATAACCCTCAGCAGAAGTCAGATCATAGCCCGCTGCTAGAGTGTGACAGGTGTCGAAGCAGACACCGAAGCGTCCTTCGGGAACCCGTTCCATAATCTCGGCTAGATGTTCAAAACGGTGGCCTAGGTAGCTGCCCTGGCCGGCGGTGTTTTCCAGCAACACGCGGACTGAAGGTGGCGCTTCGGCAAAGATGCTACGCATGGCTTCAGCAATACGTTGTAGACCGACGTCTTCACCGGTCCCCAGGTGAGCCCCCGGGTGCATGACGAGGCCGGGAATGCCGAGAATCGCGCAGCGCTCCATCTCGTCGATAAAGGCGGCCAGAGAGCGACTTCGCTTATCTCCTTCTGCCGAGGCCAGGTTGATCAGGTAGCTGTCGTGGGCAGTGACCGAGGTGACCTGACTTTTATCCCAGGCGGAGGCAAAGGCCTCGATTTCTGAGGTCGGCAGCGGTTTAGATCGCCACTGGCTGGCATTCTTGGTGAATATTTGCATGGCTGTGCAGCCAAGGTCATCAGCGCGAGCAAAAGCTTGACTGACTCCGCCAGCGATGGATAGATGAGCTCCAAGTAATAACATCAGGCTGCGCTCCAGAAATTCATGGCTTCGGGCATCTGACTAGCATGGTCGATCTGAACATCGACAAATTCTGCCGTATCTCGCGGACCGACCAGTATGGTTCCCATGCCGAGCTGTTTGGCGGTCAGCAGGTTTTCAAGAGTATCCTCAACCATGATGCAATCTTTTGCCTCAGCACCCAGGTGGTCAAGAACCGCCCGATAAGGATCGGGGTAGGGTTTAGGCAGGTAGTCGGCGATACGGATATCGTAGATTTCTTCGAACAGGTCACTTAAGCCCAGGGCTTGCAACACCCGTTCACTGTGGCAGACGGAGCTGTTGGTGAACACTACTCGGCGCTGGGATAGAGACTGCAGGGCCTGGCGTAACTCTGGGTCGGGAGCCAGGCGGCTGGGTACGTCAATATCGTGTACGTAGTGCAGATAGTCTTCCGGATCGACCTGATGGTGGCGCATCAAGCCCTGCATGGTGACGCCGTAGCGTTGCCAGTAACTGCGGCGCAACCCGTCGACTTGGTGCAGAGGGATGCCCACCACTTCGTGCATGTAGCTGTTGATGCGCTTGTCCATTAGGGCAAAAATCTGCCGCTCCGGGGAGTAGAGGGTGTTGTCGAGGTCGAACAAAATGCACTTCATGGTGCGTCCTCCCCAACTGTTTCCGACAATCCCATTGTTCGGCGAATCGCTGCCCCAGCGTGACGATAGTCCGCTTCCAATAGAATTTTCTCCTGGTGCGGTTCGCTCCAGATCGGTCGTGGCCAGAGGGGGTCGTCGCTGTGCCGGGGTACCAGATGCCAATGCATGTGCGGCACCATGTTGCCTAGTAATTCGTAGTTGAGCTTGGTCGGCTGAAAGAGTTCGAACAAGGCCGCGGCCACGCGGTTAACCTCCTCCATCACCCCCTGACGCACCTGTGGTGACAAATGAAACAGCTCGGTCACATGATCCTTAGTGAAGAGCAGGCAATAACCGGGAAAAAACTGATCGCGGTTAAGGGTCAGGTAGCAGTGTTCCAGTTCTGCAATGCGCAGGTCCGGATGCTCCGTCCAGCGGTGGCACATGGGGCAATTCATTGGGGATCAAAGGTCCCTTCGAAAACCTGCACAGCCGGTCCGGTCATGAAGACGCTGCCTTCTTCGGTCCATTCCAGTTCCAAATCGCCGCCGAGTAGGTGGTTGAGGATGGTGCGCTCAGTGCGTTCGGTGAGTATCCCGGCCACGGCCACGGCCGAAGCGCCGGTACCGCAGGCCAGAGTCTCTCCAGCGCCCCGTTCCCAGGTACGCTGTTTGACTTCGCACGGTGAGACGATCTCGACAAACTCTATGTTAGTGCGGTTGGGAAACAGGTCGTGATTCTCGATGACCGGTCCGTATTTCTCCAGAGGGAATTCATCGACATTGTCGACAAAAATTATGCAATGGGGGTTGCCCATGGAGACGCAGGTGATATGAAAGGTACGGTCGAGAACCTTAAGCTCCTGATTGATGACCTGCTGGTCGGCGTCGCCGGTCATGGGGATCTGCCCGCGGGTCAGGCGCGGTTGGCCCATGTTGACTCGCACCCGGTCGACCTTGCCGGCCTCGTTGGTAAAGAGTTGCAAGGTTAGAACCCCGGCGCCGGTTTCGGCGGTGATCTCTTGCTTGGCGACCAGGCCATGGTCGTAGGCATATTTGGCGACGCAGCGAATACCGTTGCCGCACATTTCCGATTCGCTGCCGTCGGAATTAAACATACGCATGCACACATCGGCTACTTCGGAAGGCATGATTAGGATCAGACCGTCGGAACCGATGCCAAAATTGCGATTACTCACCTGGCGTGCCAGGGCCGCGGGGTCAGCGATGGTTTCTTCGAAGCAATTGACGTAGACGTAATCGTTGCCGGCACCGTGCATCTTGGCAAAGTTCATAACAAGGCTATCCTTTTCAAGGGGCGTAATAATTATTTCAATCTGGGGATTATATCGGATGTGCCCCGGTTGCGACAAGGGGCAATGCCCGGAGATTGACCCTTTTGCCCCTCTGGCGTATCATGCAGGGTGGAAATCGTGGAATAGAGGTAAGTTTTTTCGGCTGCTTAGGCGGCCTTGTGCAGGGGAGCAGAGATGGCCTTTCATCTTAAGACCAAAATCTGGCAGACCGGTGCTCTCGACTGGTGGGGCATGATCGATAATGAGGATGTCTATCTGGGACGGCGGGAGTTTCCTCTGCCGCCTGAAGATGGTGATGAATGGCAGGTGCGGGAGACGGGAGAAGTATTTCGTGTCGTCGACGGTGAAATCTGCCATCTGGGCCACCGTCCCGTCGAGGAGTCTCTATGGTAAGTGAAACAGGTTTGAAGGTATTACAAATTCCGGCGGGGGAGATGAAGAACTTCGCTTATCTGATCTACTGTCCAAGCAGCGGCGATGCCTTGGCTGTCGATCCTTCCTTTGGCGCTGCGGCGCTGTTGGCTGAAGTTGAAAGGTGCGGAGTCAATCTCAAGCTGGTGCTCAATACTCACGGTCACAACGATCACATAGTGGGTAATAAAGCGGTCTTGGCCGCTACCGGCGCTCGGTTGGCCGCGCATCCGCAGGCGGTTCCCGAAGCGGACCTACTCCTTGACGAGGGGTGCATCGTGACCCTCGGCGACACGGCTATCGAAGTGCTCTATACTCCCGGCCATCATCCCGGTCATATTTGCCTGCATCTGCCTGGTGCTTTGGTGACCGGCGATACTCTGTTCGTAACCCGGGTCGGTCGTGCTGACTTGGCAGGCAGCGATCCTGCCGCTCTTTATCATAGCCTAGGGCGGCTGGCGGGTTTCCCCGGCGAAACCCTGGTCTATCCAGGACACGATTACGGCCCACAGCCGGTATCGACTATCGCCTATGAGCGACAGCACAATCCTTTTATGCGTTGTGAGGACCTAGAATCTTTTTTGCGTTTGCGAATGGGCTGACGGCCAACGCTATAATGAAATCAGGAGGAGAAAAGAATGGGCACTGCCCTGTTGGATCTGCTGGTTGAATCCGGCCTGATTAACGCCGAACATTTCGAGGAGGCGCTTCGTAACTGCATGCTGTCCGGTGGTCAGGTCAGTACCAGTTTGTTGGAGATTGGCTTGGTCAAAGAAGATCAGCTGGCCCGGTTTCTCAGTCGTCGCCTGAATATCCCCTTTTTCGATCCGTTGCCCTTGACCTCCATCCCCCCGGAGGTGTTGACGCTGGTTTCTGCGGAAATGGCCATCAAACATCGGGTGCTGCCCTTGAGTCGCGACCGCCAAGGTCTATCGCTGGCCATGGCCGATCCCTCCGATGCCGAGGTCATGGAAAATCTTGGTAATCTGACCGGTTGCGTTATTAAGCCCCTGGTCGCTCCTGAAGTACGTTTACTCAAGGCTGTGCAGGAATACTACCGGATCCCTCTCAGTCTCCGTGACCAGCGCTTGCTTGATCTGTGTGAAGTTAAGCAGATTCACTCGCCGACTTTGTCCTTTGAAGCGGGGGAGGAGGCGGAGCTGGAGGAAGCCGAGATCATTGAGGATGATGAGCTCAGCGAGGATATGGGACAGGGTATGAGCGACCTGGCTGCGGATTTAAGCGAGGTTCGCGACAGGCAGGAAGTCGTACAGATTCTCATGCAGCACATGGGGCAGGCCTTTGAGCGGGCGGCGGTCTTTTTGGTGCGCGAGAACGAAATCAGTGGCTGGAAGGCGGTTTGCCAGCAGCAGGAGATTAAGGACTTTGAGTCGTTTAGTATCCCCCTCGGCTTCCCCTCGGTACTGAAGACTGTGGTGGAAGGCAAAAGCTTTTACCTCGGCCCCATCGCCAGTGAAGGCCTCAACGAAAAGCTGTTGAACAGCCTGGGGGGCGACAAGCCGGAGGCCGCCCTGCTGGTGCCGTTGACTCTTGACGGTCGAGTGGTAAATCTTCTCTATGGAGATGGCGGTCCTGGCCAGTTGGTTGCCCAGGTCGGGGTTTTGCAGCGGCTGCAGGAAATGGCCGGTCTTGCCTTTCGTATCCTGATTCTTAAAAACAGGCTACTGCAATTTTGATGTATTCGCAAAAACTTATAGTAGGTGCCTATCTGGAAACTTTGGATAGGCACAGTGCTGTTTTCATATTGGTAAGGGCCGTTTCTGGGTGAAAACTAGTTGGTCGCACTCAGTCCTCTTCTAACTCTTCCACCATGACCACTCGGCAGCCCGCCAGGCGGTCATTCCAGCCCCGCTGTTCTTCATCGAGCACGATCGACAGAAAACCGAGCCCCGCAGGCAAAAGGGCGATTAGTCCACCAGCGCAGCGCAAAAACGCCTGGGCCAAGGTGATGCCGGTCTGCTCGACACCCTCTACCCTGACGTCGAAGAGCATTTTTCCCGGTGTCTGGCCACTCAGGTAGTGAAAGAGGGTGAAGTAGCCAAAGCAGAGGGCGAAAAAGACCAAGAAATAGGGGGTGGCCAGATCCAGCAGCACATCGCCGCTGAAGCGAAACCGTTCCCCCGCTGCAGGAGAGCGGGCGACCTCTCCGGCACAGACGAACAGGGCGAAAATTGCAGTTAGCAGGCCTAGATCCGTCACATAGGCTTGGGCGCGCCGGGCCAACTGACGAGCCCCGCTGCCGATAGGGTCAGGTCCGGTGTCAGGCTGAAAGATCGCAGCAATTTTGGCCCGCTCAACAACGACCTCGACCTCCCTGGTGGCCAGGGGGAGTTCTTCCTGTACTTCTACGGGCTGCGTTGCAGGGACTTCGGCGGCAGGTGTTGCTGAGGCTGGTTGGTCTACCTCGCAGGACTGTTTCAGGGTAAAGTCTTTTTCGACCTGATGCTCGACAGTTATTTCCGGTAACGGCCATTCCTTATTGGAGGTCTGTTGTTCAATAGTCGGAGTGACAGGGGGCCTTGCAACTGCAGCTTCTCTGGCTTCCGGTTCCGCCTCGGTGTCCCGCTTGGCGGGAGCGGGTTGGGGTGGCGGCACAACCACGTTCC
>JABXKU010000203.1 GCA_013619105.1 Desulfuromonadales bacterium | reverse complement strand
CAGCCAAGTCTCAAATAGTTTGTAACCCACCGACAAAACCAGGGCGCCGACAAACAGACCCAGAAACCCCATGGACATAAAGCCGCCGATCGCACCAAGAAAGATCACCGGCATGGGCACCGGTGCACCGCGACCCAAGAGAATCGGCTTTAAAACATTGTCGGACAACATGACCAGAACCAGCCAGACGGTCAGGATGACGGCTGTAAGGGTATTTGCCTTATAAAACATGAAGATGATGATCGGAATGGCAATCGGAGCTATACCGATCTGTACGATCGCCAGCAGCAGGCACAAAAAGGCCCACAGACCGGCTGCGGGTACACCGGCGACGGCGAAACCAATGCCGGCCAGAAGAGCCTGTATTATGGCCACGCCCAGAATTCCCTTGACCACATTGCGCACCGTTACCTTGGCGTCGTCTGCAAATTCGGCACCACGCTTGCCGGCCAGGCGGATAAACAGATCTCGGGCCACCCGCCCGCCGCTTTCGGCACTGGCCAACAAGATGCCGGCGATAATGATCGATAGGGCAAACAGAAGTACGGCTCCCCCCGTTTCCAGAGACTTATCCAGCAACCAACTACCGAATGATTTCAGCTGGGGGCGATAGTGTTCCAAGGTCGACATTAGATTGACGGAAGCCTCCCGCCACACCTTTTCAACCAATGGTCCGATAATCGGCCAATCCCTAACACCGGCCGGTGGTAACGGAACTTGGACGCTACCACTTTGCAGTCCCTCATTAATGTTTTTGACACCGTCAAGCATGGAGCCCGCCAGTTTAACGCTGGGTAAGATGATAATCAGCAGCGCCACAATGGTCATGGTGGCTGCCGCCAGCTTGCGGCGATTACCCAGTTTTGTCGTTAGCCGGTTGTAGAGCGGGTAAACCGAAACGGCAATGATGACGCCCCAGACCACTGGCGTGATAAACGGTTTGAGTATAAGGAAACACCAGCCGATCAGAAGGGCCAGCGCGCTGATTTTAATGGCGATTTCAATCGCCGGGACGACATGGGTTTTGGTGTTGGTCGAATCTGTCATTGCCTTTATCCTTTCGCGTTATGCTGCTCGCCATGATGTTGCACGCGCTTGACGATTTCACAGCAAGATGTGTGACAGCAATTCACAGGCTCTCTTGCCGACTGTTTTGGAAAGCAATTCGCTAACATTTTTAGGGCCTCAAAAACCTTTCAGGTATTGCAGAAATCGCCACGAGTATCGTTTGATGATACGGTATTAAGGTATCACAGAAAAATCAGGCACTTGATAGTGTGACGCCATTGCAGGTATCGCAGAATCGGTTGGTTGCTGGGCTTGGTGCGAATGTGTCTTTATCTTTCATCACGCATCCTCTTCGGTCGAGTATTTATCAACACCGTGCAGAAAGCCAGTCTCACCTGCGATCCAAACGATCAGACGTCCAAAGGGAGTTAGCTGCGTCCGCAATTCCATCACCTGACGTGCAAGCGTAGGTTCGTCTGTAATGATCCCATCGACTCCACGGCTCATCATAACGGACATCTGGACCGGGTCATTTATCGTCCACACGTAGACTTTCATCTCTTGCTTGTGGGCGCGGTTGATCATCGCGAGCGATGCCGCCCTGGAATTTAGCGCCAGAAAGTCCAGATCCAGTCGAGTTAGGTCACCGATGCTGGCGGTGTTGAGCAGACCCCGGGTCCAGGCCGGCCGCAGAGCGGCGACCTTGCGTAACCCATCGTTTTTGAGGGACATAACCATGATTTCCGATTCCATACCGGTTTGCTCCACAATATCAACGACCCGTGATTCGAGGTTGCGATCGTGACCGTAGTACTTGAGTTCTATCACGACCCCCAGCTTATCTTTGGCCAATTCCAATGCCTGGCGCAGCGTCGGTACCCGCTGGTTTGAGTATTCAGGAGCGTACCAACCGCCGATGTCGAGGTCGCGAAGGCTTTCATTCGTGGCGTCCCAGACTTTGAGGTCGCTCCGCGCCACCTTCATAAAGTCGCTGTCGTGGGCGACCACGATAACATTGTCAGCATTTTCCTGAACGTCGAGCTCAATCCAATCCGCCTTGTCGACGATTGCTCTCTGGAACGATGCCATCGTATTTTCCGGTGCCGCTCCTGAAGCGCCGCGGTGCGCAATGATCTCAACGTCAGCTTTCTCGTCGATGCTTTGGCTGACAGTGTAGCCGCCCAGGATAATCAGGACAAATGCCGCGGCACTGAGTCCGAAAATTGCCTTGCCCGGAATTTGCAGAGAAGCCTTTTCACCGAGTGAACCTCGTGCAGCGAGTTCCGGATCGAGTCGGCCGGGACCAGCCAAGGAACGATAGAAGCGGACGATTAGCAGGGGGAACAACGCCGTGCTGAGTATCGCAATCGCAAGATTCCCCAACCCCGCCAGCATTAGGGTAATCCCCAACCCTGACGCCATGATCGCGAAATTCCCCCCGAAGTCTGGGATCAGGACATTGCTTATTAGGCCGACGAGGTGCGTGACGAGTCCTGAAAGAAGGGCAACCCCGACGAGCCACGATGCGAGCAGGAGTGCGATTTTCCAACCGAACACCTCCACTTTCCGAGCACTCTCGCGAAGCGCCTGCCCAGCGTGATTACCCTCGAACAGTATCAGTGGCATAGTAATAATCCAACTCGCACACTTTTTCAGTACGATAACTGCCATGATCATCATCAACAGTCCGGCAATCGCAATCGCCCACCAGAACTCTGGTGGTTTGTCGACCAGGTAGAAATTGATGTCATGCTTGTTCAGTAAAAGCAGATAGACACCGCCCACACCTGCGAGAAACGGGGCGGAGATGAGCAACAAGCGAACGATAACGTGCCCGGACAGCTTCACCAGTTCAAAGGCGTACCTTGTCACGTAGCGTATCGAGTCCAGCCAGGTCATCCTGCGGTCTTCGACGGCCCCAAATCCGACTACCATCAGAACGCCCTGCTCTG
>JABXKU010000202.1 GCA_013619105.1 Desulfuromonadales bacterium | reverse complement strand
ATAAAAATAGTTCGATGCTTCAACTTTGATGATACGTGCTCGCGACTTGTCCAAAAGTGGGTAAAGGTAAATCAAATCCTGCAACGCAATCTGGTGTTGGGCCTTTGCCTCGCGTTCGCGTTGACGGTGTCGGGCTGCGCCACCTCCTTTTCACCACGCCCGATTGATGAGGTGCCCTTCAAAACGCGTTCCAAGACGCAGATTCTGGGAGGCCTGACGGTAACTGCCGCTGTCCCTACGCTCGAAGAGGCAAAAGCGATCTACGGTGTAGATCTGTCCTCGAAGGGAATGCAAACGGTTTGGATTGAAGTGAAGAACGAAGAGAACCTTCCCTATTGGTTTCTTCCGTCGGGTCTCGACCCGGCTTACTTCTCCGCATCCGAGGCAGCCTTTGCTTTTTGTTCTTCGACATCCACCGAGGTTAGCCAGGCTGTCTATAAACGTTTCCAGGACCTCCAGTTCAGGAATCCCATTCGACCGGGATCTACGATATCCGGATTCATTATTGTCAACCGCGATGAGGGGTTCAAAGCCCTTGACGTCGATCTTATCTCACGGGCCAAAGTCAGAAGTTTCACGTACATCATCCCTGATCCTTCATTCAAAGGGGACTTTACGCTTGTCGATTTCAATTCGCTTTATGACAACACACAAATCATTGAAATCGAGGAAGAAGAAGTGCTGCGTTCCGAAATCGAAAAGCTTCCCTGCTGTACAACCAACAAAGATGGTTCCAATCAGGGTGACCCTTTGAACCTGGTGTTCGTTGGGGATAGAAGAGACATTTTTCCGGCGTTTATCCGCCGCAGCTGGCACGGTACGGAGATCATCTGGTCAAAGGCCATTTTGCGCACTTTAAAATCCTTCTTTTATGGGTCGCGATACCGCTACTCACCAGTAAGCCCGCTATATGTATATGGCCGGCGCCAAGACTTGGCCGCTCAAAAGTCCCGCGGCACCATCCACCAACGTAACCACATGCGTATGTGGCTAACTCCCCTTCGCTTTCGAGGCAAAACGGTTTGGTTGGGTCAGATCAGCCGTGACATCGGCGTCAAATTAACCCTCAAGTTCAAGACCTTATCGACGCATGTAATCGACCCCGACGTTGACGAAGCAAGACGGTATCTCGTTGAGGATCTGGCGTACTCCCAAGCACTTGCCCGAATCGGTTTCGTGAAGGGGGTTGGGGAGGCAGGCAAAGATGCACCGCGATTTAACCTTGCCGGCGATCCTTACTTTACTGATGGGCTGCGAGCAGTGATGTTCTTCGAGCCTAGACCACATACGCTCGGCGACCTGGATATCATTGGTTACTGGGAGATACCGACACGTGCACGGACCGGCAAAGGGGGGCTGTTTAATGAATCACAATAAATCCAGAACGAAGAGATTCGTAAACCGCTGCAAAGCGGTAAAATGTTTTGCAGGCTCTAACATCAGGAAACCTCGAATGGTCCCGGGATGGTATTTTGTATGTATAATCATTGTTGTGTGTCTTTTGATGACGCTAATGGCCTGCGCTACCCCCTTTGAAAGACCAGGTCCTTTCGACGATGCGCGTTTACGAAATCGTGCCAAGAGACGAGGACGACATCCGTGTGTCCGCAACATTACCAAGCTTGGAAGAAATCAGGACCATATTCAGAATTGATCTTGAAAAAAAAAGTATACAACCGCTTTGGCTTGAGATCGAAAACAATACGGACCGACAAATTTATTTCCTGCCGACGGGACTGGATCCCGAGTATTTTTCTCCACGGGAGGTATCCTCCAGATTTCATAGGTGGTTCTCTAAAAGCGCCAATAAACAGATGGACGAGCACATCGAGAGTTTGGGCTTCCGCAATCTCATCAATCCGCACTCGACTTCCTCGGGCTTTGTGTTCACGAACTCGGACGAAAACAACAAGTTCGTCACCGTGGATCTCATTGGCCGTGAGTGGACCAGATCCTTCACACTTGTTGTGCATACTCCGAATAGCAAATTTACGGATGACCATTATGAACGTTTGCTAAGAATAATCGTCTCGTCCGAATTGGTTGATGTTGAAGACGAGTCGCGTTTGCGCGAACTGCTCGAGCAACTGCCGTGTTGCACGTCAAGTAAAGACGGTGTTCCAAGCGAACCCCTCAACATCGTTTTAATCGGAAAGATTCAGGACATTTCACCTGCCTTCGTGCGACGCAATTACCGGTATATGCCAGTTGCTCCCCAGTATGTCTTTCAGCGACCTCAAGATGTTTCGGTTAGTAAGCGGGATCGGTGGGTTGCAGCACAACCGCATGTTCTGCGTGCATGGCAAACGACGATCCGCTTTCAAAATAAGCCTGTCTGGATCGGTCAGGTGAGCACTCCGCTTGGCGGGCGATTTGCCCACGCAACTGCGGACGGTAAAGACTCGTATGTCGAACCTTTCGTGGATGAGGCCCGAAATGATCTGGTCCAGGATATTATCTATTCTCAGTCTCTCGTAAAAATGGGCTTCGTAAAAGGTGTAGGACGTGTCATGGCATCGACCCCGCGAAAGATACCCAGCGGTGCAACCTATCACACCGACGGGCTCCGCGCCGTTCTTATGTTCGAGAGGCGACCTGTTTCGCTTTCGGAGATTGAGTTCTTAGGGTGGGAACGGCTTGTCGATCACTACCGGCAACAGCTCGATATTGTTAAATCAAAGAAATAAGTCCATAAGCCGATGGCCTCACGGAGAAAATAGACAACTCTGCTGCAAAAGGCGGATAGCATATATTGGGTTAAGC
>JABXKU010000031.1 GCA_013619105.1 Desulfuromonadales bacterium | reverse complement strand
TCTTTCTCGGCGAACTGTTCTTGGTTGGTTGCCCTGGCGGCGGCTGTCGGTTCCGTTTTAGTTGCTTCCGTCTCATCTATGGGCGACTGCCAACTGATCTCAAAGGTCTCGACATCATCAAAGGGCGATGCTCCCTCGTTCACCGGTTCCGTTGTTCGTGATAGCCGCAGGGCATCTAGGTCGGAATCGAGCTCATCAAAGGGAAAGTCGCCCTGAGGCAATTCCTGATTCCATTGTGGAACTTCTGAAGAGGTTTGTCGTTGAGCTGTTGAGCGCGCGTTAGGTTCTGTGGGCAATTGTTTTGTCGGGAGGGGGGCAGAAGGTACCAGGTCGTGGTCCAGGCTGTCGATGGACTGGAAAAACCCCTCCAGCATCTTTTCGTCCGACTGCTGGGCTGGCTCCTGAACAACAGAGGGTTTTGGCGCGGGGGCAGTTGGCACTTCCGTAGCAGTAGGAATGGGTTCTGCTGGAGGCTGGACGGCCGGGGGAACCACAACTGGATTGCCAAGGTTGAGTTTTTGCTGCTCCGGGCTCAGGTCGCGACCGCATTTCTTGCATGCAGTCATGTTGTTGAAGCTTTGATAGTTACACTTGGGGCACTTCATCGCCTACCTCCCGGCGCGATCGATTCGGTCTATCCTTGCCAAACAGCCGTATCGGGCCGTAGGCTGGTTTTCGAAAAAGGCCAGAAATTTCTCCGACCGACCAAGTTTGTAGAGTAGGCAGATTTTTGCTTCGCTGCTACCTGTGTTCGGATTGGACTATGCCAGCCTTCTCTCAGCTTGCGCCCGGGCCCAGGTCACCATAGCGGTATTGCAGAATAGCAGTTACCGCAAACCCGGCTGTTTCGCTGCGTAGGATACGGGGGCCAAGGTGTACTGGCTGAAAACCGGCTTCTGCTGCGCTTTGGGCTTCTTCGGCAGAAAAGCCGCCTTCTGGCCCCACCAGCAGGGCCAGCGAGCCGGGAGCTTTGGCCGGTAGGGCCTCAGTCAGTGGCCGGCTGCCTTCTTCCCAGAGCATCAGCCGTAGTTCATCGCTGCAATCGTTCAAGGCGTTGGCCAGGGGCCTTGGTGCAGTGATTTGCGGCAGCAGTGGCCGGCGGCTTTGGCGGGCGGCTTCAGAGACGATGCGCTGCCAGCGCTGGCAACGTTGTTCGACCCGTTTCGGTTCCAGCTTGGGAACGCTGCGCTGGCTGAACAAGGGCGAGAATCGACTGATGCCGAGTTCCGTGCCTTTTTGCAGAATCAGATCCATCTTATCACCCTTCGGCAGCGCCTGCAGCAGGTGGATCGGGAAAGCGGTGTCCGGTTCCTGCCAGCGCTCCAATACCGTCGCCTGGCCGGCCTTTTTCTGCAGAGCGGTAATACGGCAGTGGCAGAGGGTTCCGAGCCCGTCCAATAGAAGGATCTCGTCGCCTACAGATAGCCTTAGAACCACCGCCAGGTGATGGTGCACCTCTCCCGCAAGAGGAACCACGGCTTCTTGCAGAACCGCCTCTGACACGAAAAACCGATACATTCAGGTTTCTTTTCGATAGATCAGGCAGGACCATTCCGCCGTCCGGACAATTTGCGGATCGCTCAGGGTAAAGGCCCGCAGGGCGTCGATCACCAGTTGCTCCTTTTCCACCAGAATGCCCGACAGAATCAGACTGCCACCGGGAGCCAGTCGGCTCACCAGTTGTGGAGCCAGGCGGATATTCTCTTCGGCCAGAATGTTGGCCAGAACCAGCTGGAAGTTGCCCTCCAGTTCGTCCAGCGCTTGGCCGGTGATCTGCACCCTGCTATCGACCCCGTTCAGACGGGTATTTTCGGCGGCCACCAGGCAGGACTGGGGGTCAATATCGCAGGCCACAACCTGTTGCGCGCCGAGGGCAGCGGCGGCTATGGCTAGAATGCCCGAGCCGGTACCGACATCGAGTACCCGCTGCAGCGGCTCCTGGTCGAAAAGCTGGGCCAAGGCTTCGAGGCAAAGCCGGGTGGTGTCGTGGGTGCCGGTGCCGAAGGCCATGCCGGGGTCGAGGGTGACCACCGCGTCTTCGTCTTCGGCGGTAAAATCCTCCCAGGTCGGTTTGATCACCAACCGGCGTCCAATGCGGGTCACACTAAAGTGCTGTTTCCAGTCTTCGGCCCAGTCCTGCTGTTGGACGGGGTACAGTTCAACTTCGATCGAGGGTAGGTTCGGTAGCAGCGCTGTTAATGCCTGCAGCCGTTCCGCTACCTGTTGCAGAAGTTGTTCAGCAGCGTCGGTATTGGGGAAGTAGGCTTTAAGGCGAAAGTGTTCCGGAGAGTCCTTGTCCGGGTCCGGCATGATAAAGGTGTCGAGCTGCCGCTCCTCTATGGTGACCCCTTGCGAGCCAAGTTCGACCATGGCGTGACAGATGAGGTCCACCGCAAAGGCAGGAGCCGGGATAATAATTTCAAGCCAAGAAGTATTCATCCCCTCTGTTTAGCAGAGGTCGTCCGCCAAATGCAATAATTAAAGGGCAGAGAAAGAACTTGACAAGAATGGTTGGAATCGAGTGTAATCCCTTCGCAAGTTCTAATGAGGAGCGTTGTCCCGTGCTGGGGGCAACGCTTCAGTGCGAAGGAAGGCTGGAATGGACCGGCAAAAGTTACCACGGGCTGCTTGCTTCTTAACCGAGGCATGTTAGTATTTCATCATCATTTTCATGAGGAGAAGGCATGGAGGATCCGCAGTTAATTTACCTCCTATCCGACGCCACTGGCGAGACGGCGGAAAAGATCCTTAATGCTGCCTTGATTCAGTTCCGGGATAAAGCGGTCAAGGTCTACCGGCTCAGCCATGTGCGGGATAAAAATAGTATTTTCAAACACTTGGATGAGGCTCTTAAGAGCCGTGCCCTGGTGGTCTATACGATGGTCAACCGGGAACTGGCGCAACTGGTGCATGATGAGTGCGAAGCGCTCGGGGTGCCACACCTGGACCTGATTACGCCGCTGCTGATGAAGGTTTCGGAGTTTTTTGGTCGCTCCCCCAAGCAGACTCCTGGTCTGTTGCACGACATGGATGAGGATTATTTTCGCCGTATCGAGGCGGTTGAGTTCACTGTCAAACATGACGACGGCCAGGAATTGCGGCATCTGCCATACGCCGATATCGTGTTGGCGGGGGTCTCGCGAACCAGCAAAACCCCACTCTCCACCTATCTGGCCCATCGAGGCTGGAAAGTGGCCAATGTGCCCCTGATCAAAGGCATCGAACCGCCGGCGGAATTGATGCAGGTCGATCCTAAACGGGTGGCCGGGCTGTATATCGATCCGCAAAGGCTTGCTGAATTACGGGCCGCAAGGCTGCGGCATCTCGGTCAGGATGCGCGAGCCGCTTATGCCGACCTTGAGGAAATTGAAGATGAATTGCGCTTTGCCAAGGCCTTTTTTCGGCGCAATGGTTGGATTATGGTCGATGTCTCGGGAAAGGCTCTCGAAGAAACCGCCAATGAAGTATTGGTCAAGCTTAAACTAAAATAGCTATTGCGTGAGCTGCAGTTCTGCACAGCAGGGCGGGCGTGTCGCGAAACAAAAGGAGAATACTTATGCGTGTACTAGTTGTCGAAGACGAAAAAAAGGTTGCCAGCTTCATCAAGCGTGGTCTCGAAGAGGAAAGCTTCACCGTCGATGTTGCCTACGATGGTGAAGAGGGCTTCGATATGGCCGCTAACAACCCCTACGATGTGATCCTCATGGATCTCATGCTGCCAAAAAAAGATGGTCTGTCGGTAATTCGGGAACTGCGTGAGCGGGATATCGTTACCCCGGTCCTTTGCCTGACCGCCAAGGATGCCGTGGAAGATATCGTCGAGGGCCTCGAAACGGGCAGCGACGACTACCTGACCAAGCCCTTTGCCTTTGGTGAACTGCTGGCCCGGGTCAAGGCGTTGCTCCGGCGTACCAGTAAGGATCGCGGTGCTGAGATCTACTTTGCCGATCTGCGTCTCGATCCGGTTTCTCACAAAGTTTGGCGTTCCGACAAGGAGATCGACCTGACCGCCAAGGAATACGGCCTGCTCGAATATTTTATGCGCAATCCCAACGAGGTTTTAACCCGGGCTATGATCGCTGAGCACGTCTGGGACTACACCTTTGACTCCTTCACTAACATCATCGATGTGTATGTTAACTACTTGCGCAAGAAGGTCGACCGCGATTACGACACCAAATTGATTCACACTGTGCGCGGTGTAGGCTACGTGCTTAAGGAGGGCTGATTGTTCTCAGCCTCCATTCGATTTAAACTGAGTCTCTGGAATGCTCTGATTCTGCTGCTGGTCCTCGGCGCCAGCAGCGGAATCGGGTATACCTACCTTTCTCACAGTTTGCTTAAGCAGCTTGATCAGCGCTTATTGAGCATAGTTGAGGAGACGGACTCTTTGCGCGCGCGGTTGCTGGTTGACGAGTCTGTCGATTGCGGCACCGTTGCCGAGTTTGCCCGCCGGTTTCGGCTGGGTGAGTTTTATCGAGTGGTGGATGAAAAAGACAATCGGTATTGTGAGGCTAGTGGGGCAAGAAAACAGATGCCGCCCCTTCAGGATTGGATGTTGGAGGCGGTTCGCAACGAAGGGCTATTGCTGACCACGGTACCCTTTTTCGACCACCACTCCTTGCGCCAGTTAGTTGTTCCATTGGGGCAGCGAAATGGTCGGCGGCTCTTCTTGCAGACTGCTGCTGGTCTAGGCAGGGTCGAACAGCCGCTACGGGAACTACGTTCGCTTCTTCTTCTGTATAGCCCTGTAGCCTTTATTGTCGTGGCTATCTGTGGCTGGTTTCTAGCCGGTCGTGCCTTGGCGCCTGTAACTAACATTACCCGTGCCATGCGCAAGGTTAATGCGGATAATCTTAATCGACGACTACCTATCGGCAAGGCGCGGGATGAAATATCGCGCCTTGCCGAGACCTTTAATGCCATGCTGGCCAACTTGGAAGAATCTTTCCGTAAGATTCGTCAGTTCTCCGGCGATGCTTCCCATGAGTTGCGCACCCCCTTAACCATCCTCAAAGGCGAGACCGAGGTAGCGTTACGCTGGGCCAAACACCCCGATGAATTCCGTAAAATGCTCGAATCGAGCATGGAGGAAATTGATCGCATGGGGCGTATTATTGAGGATCTACTGAGCCTCGCTAAGAGTGAAGCTGGAGCCAGGTCGCTGGTGATTAAACCCTTCAGCCTCAGCGACTTGCTACAAGGGATTTATCTGCAAGCCAACACACTGGGTGAAACAAAAAAGATCAAAACCCACCTTAAACTCGATGTCAGCGAAGAGATTCGCCTGATGGGTGATGAACTGCGCCTGCGCCAACTATTTCTCAATCTTGTCGCCAATGCTGTCAATTATACCCCCGATGGGGGACAGGTCGAGATAACTCTGGCTGTGGTTGATGGCGAGGCAAAGGTGACGGTCAGCGATACGGGCATCGGTATTCCTGTGGAACATCTGACACATATCTTCGACCGTTTCTACCGGGTCGATAAGGCTCGCAATCGTGAAGATGGCGGTACCGGCCTTGGTTTGGCCATCGTCAAGTCTTTGGCCGAAGCCCATGGTGGACGGGTGGAGGTCGATTCGACACCCGGTAAAGGGACCGACTTTATGGTTTTTCTGCCAGCTCAGGGGCCTAAAGAATGGCTCGCCAATCACGATTCTCTTGTTTGAAACATCAGAAAGCCATCGAGTTTTCAGCAGTTGCTAGCAACCCCTCAGGCCTGCACTTAAGTGCCAGAACTTTCACTCTCCCTGATTTCAGTTAACGTCTATTCCCTTCTATCCCCCCTTAGTGTTTCAGCGGTTGCCGTGACTGAGTTGGTTCTATTGACATCCTGCTTGCGAGTGATTAAATAGTTGCTGTCCGAAAACGGCTCCTTTTCGTAATTTCTACATCAATCTTCGGTCTTGCCTTGTGCGCCTCCTCGCAAGGCTTTCATTTCCTAGGTATGGCTCAAGCTGCTAGGCATGAACAACGCTTAGTCTGACAGGGGGAACCCTGCTGTTGCTGTGCGGCAATAAGTTCTTCTATACGGTCATCAAGGTTCCTTGGCCCGACATGACCCTGTTCGCGACATCAAACGGTCGCCTGGTGAAGTCTTATGAGGTCAGTATTCAACCCGCGTCTGGTTAATGGGCCCTTCGGTGATCCCGCCCTCTATGTCCATTTGGCCCATCGGGGTCAGGCGTTGCTCTTCGATTGCGGTGATCTGCACGCATTGACCACCCGGGAGTTGCTCAAAATCCGCGCGGTGTTCATATCCCATGGTCATATCGACCACCTGGTTGGCTTCGATTCTTTACTGCGGGCCTTTCTGTATCATGACCTGAATCTGCAGCTGTTCGGCCCGGCTGGTATCATCGATCAGTTGACCGGACGCTTGGCCGGTTACACTTGGAACCTCACCACCGGCTTCTCCTTTATGCTCACCGTACAGGAATGGCGGGGGGAACAATTGGAGGCGACCGTGTTCCGGGCGCAAAACGGTTTCGTCGCAGAGCCACAACCGGGCCGTGATTGCAGCGATGGACTGCTCTATGAAACCCCCTACTGTTCCGTGCGGGCGGACCGGCTCGAGCATGGCGATATCGATTCCCTGGCTTTTGCCTTAGAGGAGCCGTTGCATATCGCCATTCATCGCGAGGCTCTAGAACGGCGTGGATTCCTTGTCGGTCCTTGGCTAGCGCATTTCAAGGTTTTACTGCAGCAGCAGACCTCTGGGAAAACCTTGCTGGCCGTGCCGTTGGTCGCTGGCGGCACCGAACAGGTGCCCTTGGGCGAACTGGTCGAGGAGATTGCCAGCACCGAGCGGGGCATGAAAGTTTGTTACGTCACCGATGCTTCACCGACGTCGGCCAATCTGGACAAAATTATCGCCTTGGCGCGGGAGGCTCATCTGCTAGTTATCGAGGCGGTATTCGCCCATCAAGAACTTCCTCGAGCCCAGCTGCGTAACCATCTGACAGCGCGTCTTGCCGGACGTATCGGGCGCCTGGCCGATGCAAAGCGGTTACGGGTTTTTCACCATTCTCGCCGCTACTTGGATCGGCCACAGTTACTAGACAAAGAGGCACAAGAGTCTTTTTGTGGAGAGTTGTAGGACGGCTCCTGATGGGGTGGAAAAATATGGCCATAATTGTTTTAAGCTAAAGGGCGGGACTGTGCGAATGCACAGTGCAACCCTTTGGCTTCTGTGTTAGGTTTCGGCCTATGCGTATAGCTCTCAAACACCAGATTCTGATGGCCCCGGCAGCGGTTCTGCTGCTGATGACCCTGTTGCTCGGCTTTCTGCAATTCACCTATTGGGGGCTATCCCAGCAGCGCGAGCAAGTAGAGAAAATTGGGAAGCTTTATATCCTTCAGGATCAGGCTGAAAAGACTTTCCAAACCATGTTTATTCTGGCTCAACAACACGAACTGCACTCTAGCGAATTTCTCGTTCAGGACGAGGAAGTCAAAGGGCTGCTTGAGCGACTGGTGATATTTCACGCTCATTTTCGTAAGGTTGTTAGGGCCATTGTGGAGCAAATTCCACACGAATTGGGTGGTTTCAAGGAATTGCTGCAAACGGTGGATAACATGAACCCCCGTGATTTGTCTCAGTTTGGAGCCGGCATGGCCCGTTTGCAGCCTCAATTTGCCGAGCTGTTAAATGCCGTCCAGCAGGCGCAGAAATTGCGCAGGGGCTCGCAGCCTAATCAAAAACAGGATATTGACAAACTTATGGATCGGGCGGCGCTAGTGTCGATTATTGTGCTCGGTGCCGCGATTCCCATCGGGATACTGCTGTCCCTTTTCTTCTCCCGTCGCATCCTGCGCCGGGTGCAGCGACTCTCGGATACCGCCGGTAGCATCGTACGCGGCGACCTGACCCCGCCAGCCGCTCCCGAGGTGGTGCGCGACGAGCTGGACGATTTGGCCCTGTCTATTAACCGCATGACCGAACAGCTGATTCGGGTAGTCGGCACTGAGAAGTTGTTGGAAGGGGCCGAGGAAGAGCGGCGGCGTATCGCTATGGACATTCACGATCAGACACTCTCCGACCTTTCTTCGATTCTGCGGGGATTACAGGTGTTGCAAAAGCAAGAGACCTGTCGTGATCAGGCCGAAGCCCTGGAGGACGAATTGAAGGGGGCCATCACCGACCTGCGCCATTTGATGGACAACCTACATCCCCAGACCCTCGACATTCTCGGACTCGGTGCGGCCCTGCAGTCCCATCTTGAGCGCTGTAACGGCAAGGGTGATATGCCCGAATATCATCTGTATATTTCGCCAGAAGTTGATGCCTCCGGATTGCCGCGACTGTCCAAACTGACCCTCTATCGTATTGCCGTAGAGGCGATTCACAATGTCATCAAGCATGCTCGAGCCAGCCGCTACGAGGTTAACCTCGACTTGCGTGGCGATCAGGTGGTGCTGTCGGTGGAGGATAATGGGGTTGGTTTCGATACCCGGCAAGTCACCCTGGGGTGTGGGCGGGGCCTCAACAATATTCGCGAGCGGTCGCGGGCCATCGGTGGCCAGGTTGCTTGGAGCCCGTCGCGTTTTTCTACGGGCACTCGTTTTGAGCTGACCCTGGCCGTGCCAGCCGCTAGAGGGGAGAGAGTATGACCGAACCGGTGCATATCCTGATTGTCGAAGACAATCCGCGGGATGCCGAATTTCTTGAACAGCTGGTCAAGTCCTGGGATGTCCCTTGTCAGATCGACCGCGCCCATAACGGTCTGGTCGCTTTGAAGATGGCCTTGGAAAGTGAGCAGCCGCTGGTTATTAGCGATATCCAGATGCCGGAGATGAACGGCATCGAGTTTGCCCGTAACCTTTGGCAGCGCAAGCCCGAAGCGCGCATCGTTTTCTGGAGTCAGTTTAAGGATGAGATGTACGTGCGGACCCTGTCACGTATCGTACCTCCCGAGACAGTCTACGGTTATATTCTCAAATCTAATACCCATGAGCGCATCGGCTCGGCGGTTCGTACTGTGCTTCTCGAAGAGCAGTGCTGGATCGACCCCGATGTGCGCAAGGTGCAGGGGCGGGCCGGTCATAGTCAGACTGCTTTGTCCGACATTGAATTTGAAGCGCTGCTCGATATCTCCCTTGGCTTGACCGACAATCTTATCGCTCAACGCCGCTACTTGTCGCGGCGCGGTGTGCAGAGCCGCCTCAACTCCCTGTATAGCAAGCTCGGCATCGATCAGGAGCAGTTTCATAGTGATAAGTTTGGCGATGCCTTTAATCTGCGCAACCGGGCAGTGTCCCTCGCTCTGCGCCGTGGTCTGATCAACGCCTTTGAACTGGAAAATGAAGAGGGAGAATTTAAGGCCTGGCTCAAGCGTTTCAAGGCCGACCAGGGGTTGTGACGGAAAAGCTGAGAATCATTTGATAAAAGACCGTCTTCGCACGTTGCTGTCGTGCCGAGGCGGTCTTTTCGGTTGATTATGTGCGGGGTCGATATGGAATTGCTCGAACGTTTTATACTTGCAGCTGGCCGGGCCGGTGCCCATGTAGTGCGCACCCTCGACCGGACGGCTCTGGTTGATTATATCGCTCGACATGCCGAGGGCCCGATACTGCTGCCGAATTTTGCTGTTGGTCAGCGCTTAAGGCTCGCCGAAGCACTCCGTGAAAGCGGTTGCATAGTGCTGACAGAACACTTTCGCGCCGGGGCAGCCCAGGCCAGCGCTGGGATCACTGGGGCCAATTTTGCCTTGGCCGATACCGGCACGGTGGTTCTCGACAGTACGGACGAGGCGTTGCGCCTGGCCAGTACCCTGCCCAGGCGTCATTTCGTGATCCTTGATCCCCACAAGATTCTGGCTGATGGCCTGGCTGCGGTCGGGCCGCTGCGGGTGCTGCATCGACGCCAGAGTCCCGATTTTGTCGCCTTTATTACCGGGCCAAGCCGCACCGCCGATATTGAGCGGGTGTTGACTATCGGCGTACATGGTCCTGCTGAACTGCATATTTTGTTGCTGGAAGGGATCTCAGACGATCCCCTGGAAAGTTGATGAGGTCGTTTCTATGAGCCGCCAACGCAGTCGCGATTATCGGGCCCGTATCGATGCCGCCCTGAGTGCAACCCGCCAGCAGGGCGCCTTGCACCGTTTCGGCGACGCTTACTTGGAAGCCCGTCAGAAGGCCCTGGAGGATCTCGATTTCGAGGCCTTGCGCGAGGGCATTGCCGAACTCAAGGATGAAGTGGGTCGCCATCGCCAGCAGTATCTTGATCAGTTCATCGAGTTGGCCGAAAAAGCCGGTGCGCAAGTGGTCCGAGCCGCCGATGCCGAGGCTGCCAACGACTATATTGTTCAACTGGCTCGCCGCCGCGGTGCCAAGTTGGCGGTGAAGAGTAAAAGTATGGCCAGTGAAGAGATCGGACTCAACCAGGCCCTGCGCACAGCCGGAGTCGAAGCCTTGGAAACCGATCTCGGCGAGTGGATCGTACAGTTGGCCGGTCAGCGCCCGAGTCACATGGTGATGCCGGCCATTCACATGTTTCGCGACGAGGTGGCGGCCCTGTTCGGCCAGGTGACGGGGCAGGCCGAACCCGCCGATATCGAGCATCTGGTAGCGGTAGCCCGTCAGCAATTGCGGGATAAATTTTTGCAAGCCGATATGGGCATAAGCGGCGCCAATCTGGCGGTCGCCGAAACAGGCGCCTTGGCACTGGTGACCAACGAAGGCAATGCCAGGCTGGTCGCGACTCTGCCGCCGGTGCATGTGGTGTTGGTCGGCATCGACAAGCTGGTGCCAACCCTTGAGGATGCCATGCGCGTGCTGCAGCTACTGCCCCGCAGTGCTACGGCCCAGGCCCTGACCTCTTATGTCAGCTGGATTCGCGGGCCGGTGCCTCAGGAGGGGCCGGCTAAGGAGTTGCACATTGTTCTTCTTGACAATGGTCGCAGCGCTCTGGCCGAGGACTCTGATTGTAAGGACGCCCTGCGCTGTTTGCGTTGCGGCGCCTGCGCCAACGTTTGTCCCGTTTACCAGACCATCGGCGGCCATGTCTTTGGGCACACATATGTCGGCGCCATCGGCGTTGTGCTGACCGCTTTTTTAGATGGTCTGGAACCGGCTGCCGAGCTGGTCAAGGCTTGTATCGGTTGTCGGGCCTGTGTGGCAATCTGTCCGGCCAAGATCGATCTGGAAGAAATCATTCTGCAGCTACGGCGTCGAATCAGTGATCAGGAAGGTCTCGGTTTCGGTAAGTCCTTGGTCTTTCGCCGGGTGTTGCGCAATCGGCGGTTATTTCATGCACTGCTGCGCAGTGCCGCTCATCTGCAGAAGCCGATTACCGATAGCCGAGGTAGCATTCGTCATTTACCCTTACACTTTTCTTCCCTTACCGAATGGCGAACCCTGCCGGCCATTGCCGACAAACCGTTGCGCGACCTTATGCCCGCAATTGACGACCAGCTTAGCGCACCCCGACTGCGGGTCGCGTTATTCGCTGGCTGCGCCACCGATTTCGTCCATCCTCAGATCGGCCTGTCCATGGTTTCCGTGCTCAATCGCTGTAAGATTGCTGTGACAATGCCCCGGGGGCAATCTTGCTGCGGTATTCCGGCCCTTTATAGTGGCGACCGGCAGACTGCCGTTGAGTTGGCCAGGCAGAATGTTCGGGAACTGCTGGCGGACGATCCCGATGCGGTGGTTACCACCTGTCCGACCTGTACCGCGGCCCTGCGTCAGCATTTTGTTGCATTACTGCAGGACGATGCGCAATATGCCGAGTCGGCTCGGCGTTTAGCGGCCATCACCTATGATGCGGCTGCTTTTATCGCGGAACAGTTGCCAGATTTACCAGCGGCGGCTCACAGGGGTACTGTGACGTATCATGATTCCTGTCACCTTAAGCGTGGTTGTGGCGTCTGGAAAGAACCACGGCAATTGCTGGATAAGGCTGGCTGGGATTTGCGAGAGATGGATCGGGCTGATCGTTGCTGCGGATTTGGCGGTTCCTATTCCTTTGCCAGCCATCCGGAAATCAGCCGTGAAATCACCAAGGACAAGGTTAATTCCATTCTGCGCAGTGGCGCTGAGGCGGTGGCCGTTGACTGTCCCGGCTGCCTGATTATGCTCCGGGGCGCCCTGGAAAAGCGCGGCCTTCCACAGCGTGTTGCCCATACTCTGGAATTGATCAGCGAAGCCCTGGAAGATGCAGGTGAAGACACAATCTAAGATATTCAAGAGAATTTGTCCACAGGGTGCACATGGCGATCAAGTTGTCTTTGGATGTCTTCTCGGTCTGAATATTGTAATGATTCAAAATAGTTGTGGCGCGTACTCTAGATTTTAAAAATCTGAGGATTTGACTTATCAAGGTTTTCCACAGGTTCATCCACAGGGGGTTGTTTGCAGGTCAGAGCAGCAGTGTCCAAATTTGTATTAGGGAGATAATGTGGGAATAATCAGTGGATTAGGGGTGCTGGCGGCCAGTCTGGCCTGGGTGCGGCGTCGCCGTAAACAGAATGCAGCGACCAGCGTTGCCCATGAAAACATTTCAGAGTGTATAGAAATAATGGAGAAGCCAATGTCTGAGCGGCCCTATTGCGGATCTGACGGCAGTCAATACGTAGAGCAAATTGCAAATGAGTTGATAGCCGACCCGCAACTGCGCCAGCGCTGGTTCGAATTTGACCAGCGGTTTCTGGAGCAATGTGTCATGGCGGGGGATCAGGGTTTGGTCTTCAACCGTGAAGGCGTTACCGCCCTTGGCGAAGTCGACGAGGAATTGCTGCGTCTCGGTATAAAGGTTTATAACGGGGCGAATCGAGAGGCGGTGCGTCAGCGTTCGACCCGCTATCGGGTCCTTAATCTGCTGGCGATGATCTACCATAGTGCTTTACGAACTTGCCAGTAGCCAAACCCTCCTGTCCTTCCGAGTTCTCCAGTAGCGGGATGGTTAGTCGATTTCGTTAGACCGTTCATGCCAAACCAGAAAGCGCCCATCAATAACACACTTGTCTAGTGTGTTATTGATGGGCGCTTTTTTTGCTATTATTTCTTGCCGCTCTGTTTTCTTCTGACAAAAAATTCTGTAAATTCAGGTGCTTGCGCAAGCGATTGCCAATAGTACGGTGAGTTGGTGTGAAATGTCTGGGGTTTTCAGGCGTTTTGTTCTTGACACCCCTGGGGTACTTAAAATACTATCCTCTAGAAATAAACAAGTAAAGCGATGTGGTTTGGGGGCGAGAGATGGAGACAACGCGGCGCAGTATTGTTAAAGCACTTTCCTGGCGGGTGTTGGCTACGGCCATTACAACGGCCCTGATCTATGCGGTCACCGGCCAGGGCGAATTTGCTGCCACTATCGGCTTAGCGGATACCTGCTGCAAGTTGTTCATCTATTTTGGCCACGAGCGGATCTGGAATCGCATCCCCTATGGCCGTCCTGAGCGGGAACCGGAATATTTCATCTGACCTAACGGAGGCAAACATGTCCCAACTTTCGCCACAAACAACAAGTGTCCCGCAATTGAATCCCGATGCCGGTGCCGAGCAAATCATCGCCGCCGGACTGGTCGCTGCAAAGGGTTTTGTAACTTTGGCCTGTTCCTTCAGCGTCGAGGACGTGGTGCTCATCGACATCCTGCACAAGGTAGCTCCTGAGGTGAGAGTGTTTGCCCTCGACACTGGCCGCCTTAATGAAGAGACCTACGAGGTGGCCGAGGCGCTTCGCGAACGCTACGCACTAGCCATCGATTGGTACTTTCCCGAGCGGCAGGCGGTGGAACAATTGGAACGGGAGAAAGGACTATTTTCCTTCCGCGCCAATCTGGACAACCGTCACGAGTGTTGCCGAATCCGCAAGGTCGAGCCCTTACGTCGTGCGTTGGTTGGCAAGGGAGGCTGGATAACTGGCTTACGCCGAGCGCAGAGCGTAACCCGCGCCGATCTGGCCGCCATCGAGATAGATCAGGTCAACGGCGGCCTGCTCAAGATCAATCCGCTGCTCAACTGGAGTGACAAGCAGATCTGGGACTATGCCAAGGAGCAGGGCCTGCCGGTTAATCGTTTACATGAACAGGGCTACCCTTCCATAGGTTGCGCCCCTTGTACCCGGCCGATTCGAGAGGGGGAACATCCCCGTGCTGGTCGCTGGTGGTGGGAGAATCCGGAGCACAAAGAATGCGGCCTCCATCAATAAGACAGGCTGCACGATTGGCACAAAGAACCATTTACTAGACGGAGAACATCATGACTCACCTGGAACAATTGGAAGCAGAAAGTATCCACATCATTCGCGAGGTCGCGGCCGAATTCGAGAATCCGGTAATGCTCTATTCGGTCGGTAAGGACTCGGCGGTCATGTTGCACCTGGCGCGCAAGGCCTTCTATCCGGCCCGCCCGCCCTTTCCGCTGATGCATGTGGATACCACCTGGAAATTCCGGGAGATGATTGAGTTTCGGGACCGTATCGTGGATGAATACGGCTTTGATCTGCTGATCCACGTTAACCAGGAAGGGGTCAAGCAGGGGATTGATCCTTTCGTTCACGGTTCAGCCCTGCACACCGATGTCATGAAGACTGAAGGTCTCAAGCAGGCCCTTGATAAGTACAAGTTCGATGCAGCCTTCGGCGGGGCTCGGCGGGATGAAGAGAAGTCACGGGCTAAGGAACGGATCTTTTCTTTTCGCACCGCGAGTCATCGCTGGGACCCAAAGAACCAGCGTCCGGAGCTGTGGAATATCTATAACGCCCGTGTTCAGCCCGGAGAGAGCATCCGGGCCTTCCCCCTCTCCAACTGGACGGAACTCGACGTGTGGCAGTATATTCATCTCGAAAATATCCCCATCGTGCCCCTCTATCTGGCTAAGGAGCGGCCCGTGGTAGAGCGGGACGGCATGTTGATACTGGTTGATGACGATCGTCTAAAGTTGCGGCCCGGCGAAAAGGTGCAGACCAAGTCGGTGCGCTTTCGCACTCTGGGCTGCTACCCCCTGACCGGGGCGGTAGAATCAACGGCAGCCACCCTGCCAGAGATCATCCAGGAGATGTTGCTGACCCGCACTTCGGAGCGGCAAGGTCGGTTGATCGATCATGACCAGAGTGGATCCATGGAGAAAAAGAAACAGGAGGGATATTTCTAATGGCACATCAATCTGAACTTATTGCCGAGGACATTCAGGCCTACCTGAAGAGTCAGGAGCAAAAGGGGCTGCTGCGTTTCATTACCTGTGGCAGCGTCGACGATGGCAAGAGCACTCTGATTGGCCGGCTGTTGTGGGATTCGAAGATGATTTTCGAAGATCAACTCGCTGCTCTGAGTGCCGACAGCAAGCGGGTTGGCACCCAGGGGGAGAATATCGACTATGCCCTGCTGCTCGATGGCCTGCAGGCGGAGCGGGAACAGGGCATCACCATCGATGTGGCTTACCGCTACTTCTCCACCGACAAGCGCAAGTTTATCGTCGCTGACACGCCCGGCCATGAGCAGTACACTCGCAACATGGTCACCGGCGCTTCAACGGCTCAGGTGGCGGTGATTTTAGTGGATGCACGCAAGGGGCTCATGACTCAGACCCGGCGCCACAGTTACTTGGTTTCTCTGGTCGGTATTCGACGGGTGGTGTTGGCGGTGAACAAGATGGACCTGGTCGACTACAGCGCCGACCGCTTCGAAGCCATCTGCAAAGAGTATCAACTCTTCGCCTCCGGACTCGGCTTCAAAGAGATTACGGCCATCCCCATTTCGGCATTGGAAGGGGACAACGTGCTGCACAGTAGCGAGCGGACCCCTTGGTACGACGGCCCAGCACTGTTGGAACATCTGGAGACGGTGCAAGTAGAGGATTCCGCCGCTAGCCGTCCCTTTCGACTGCCGGTGCAGTGGGTCAATCGGCCTGACCTGGATTTTCGCGGCTTTTGCGGAACCATCGTCTCCGGCACCATTCGTCCGGGCGATGCCATAGTAGTGAGTAGTTCAGGTCAGACCAGCCGCGTCGCGCGCATTGTCACCATGGGTGGCGACTTGCCGCAGGCGGTGGCCGGTCAGGCAGTGACCCTGACCTTGACCGATGAAATCGATATCAGCCGCGGCGATCTGCTGGCGGCACCCGAGCAGCGTCCCGCTCAAAGCGATCAGCTCGAAGCTCACCTGGCCTGGTTGCACGAACAGCCCCTGGCGCCCGGTCGCAGCTATCTGCTTAAGACTGCTGCGGGCAGCGCTCCGGCCCAAGTGCGACAGGTCAAGCACAAGATCGATGTCAATACGCTGCAACAGCAATCGGCGGAGACTTTGGAGCTTAACGAAGTGGGGCTATGTCAGATCGCTGTGAGCAAAAGTATCGCTTTTGATCCCTATGGCGATAATGAAGCCACGGGCAGTTTTATTCTCATTGATCGCTTAAGCAACGCCACGGTGGCGGCGGGTATGATCGACCGAGCCCTGTCAGGCAAGCCAAGCGAAGGTCAGCGCCGGTTGCCGCTGGACAAGGCGGACCGGGCGGCCTTGAAAGGGCAGCAGCCAAAAATAGTGTGGTTTAGCGCTCCTCTTGAGGAGACCATATCTGAACTACCGCAGCGGTTGGAAAGCAGGTTGCATAGTCTTGGGCGTCACACCTGTCTGCTCGATGGCGAAACGTTGCGGGCGACCCTTGGCGGCACCTTAGGCGACGAGGCCCATCTGCAACGGGTCGCAGAAGTTGCTCTGTTGATGATCGAGGCCGGACTGATTGTTCTGGTGGTAGCCACAGCACCTTCGGCCTGGGTTGAACAACTGGCGGAAGACAGATGCTTAGCTGGTGAGTTACTCAATATCAAGCGGGGAAAGGCAGCTGTCATCGATGGGGCGACCGTGGTACTGAGTGACCAGACAGCCTCGCAGGCTGAACAGGTGGAATGGTTGGTCGAAAACCTGCCGTTTTAACGGGCCGCCTATATTGACCTTTGTTGCGCCAAAGAGCATATTGAACGCTGCCGGCCGGATGAACATCGTCGTGCCGGCGGCTTCTTAGCCCGCATTTTCCATTTAAGGATAGGATTTATGAATCATTCCTTCGACTATCGAACCCTTAAAATTAACGGTATTTACCAGCAGAATGCTACCGGCGACCTGATGCTGCGGCTCAAACTGCCAGCCGGGGTTATCTCTGCGGTGCAGGCTACGGCGGTGGCCGAGCTCGCTGAAAAATTTGCCGATGAGGCTCTGCACCTGACCTGTCGCGGTAATATCGAACTGCATGGCCTGCGGGGTGAGAACCTCGCTCAGGTCTACCGGGGATTGCAGGCCGTGGGGCTGACCAGCCGCGGCGCCTGTGGCGGTGCGGTGCGGGCGGTGGCCTGTAATGCCGCTGGTGGTAGCTTTGATCGTATTCAACTGCTGGTGGAACGTCTGCATCGGCATTTTACTGG
This sequence comes from Desulfuromonadales bacterium, assembly GCA_013619105.1. Lineage (GTDB taxonomy): Bacteria > Desulfobacterota > Desulfuromonadia > Desulfuromonadales > Syntrophotaleaceae > Syntrophotalea_A. Next base: position 10,097 of record JABXKU010000031.1, on the reverse strand, counting down.
GAACCCCTATTTTGAGGGGTTGCCGAAGAAGTTCAAGCTGGCGGTGGAAAACGGCTATTCGGGAGCTCGGCATCTCTGTCAGGATCTGGCTCTGGTCTATCTTGGCCGGGAAGGGGAGCGGGAACTGTGCGACCTGTGGGTCGCCGGTGGGCTCGGACGTCAGCCTCAGGAGGCCTTTCTTCTCGCCAATCGGGTGCCGGTAGAGCGCATACTGCCCCTGGTCGAAGGGGTGATCCGCGTCTATCAACAGCATGCCCCGGCGGGCAAGCGCCTTAAGCATCTGCTGGCCGAGATCGGCGAGCAGGAGTTCCGGACCTTGCTGGGCAAGGAAACCGCAGGGACCTCATTGTTGTCTTTGACCAGCCCCCTCGATGATCAGTTCGGGGCGGCCATCGCGCCGGGGACCGATGGTTGGGTTGAACTGCCGGTAGCAGGCGGGCAACTGGCGAGCAACAGTTTGCGCTGTGCCGCGGACATCGCCGGGGAGATCGGCGACGGTTTTCTAGCGGTCAGTCGCGAACAGAACGTACTGGTATCCCTTAGCTCAGGTGTTGATGAATCCGCGTTGCGCACCGCTCTGCAAGGAGCCGGCCTGCTCCCTGAAGAGTCTTGTTTGCGTTGCCGGGCCTGCCCCGGCAGCCACGAATGCCCCAAGGGGTTGGTGGCGACTCGCGATCTTCTTGGCCAGCTGAACAAAGTTTTGGGGCCGCAAGCTCGGGCGCAAAGCTGGGCAATTTCCGGTTGCCCCAACGGTTGCTCCCAGCCACAATTGGCTGACTATGGCATCGTAGGCACGCGGAAGTCGACGGAGAACCAGGAAAGCAGGTACGATTTGTTGCACCGGGATGGAGAAGGTTTTGGTCAGCCTTTGCATCAAGGGTTGAGTGAGGCTGAGCTGCTGGCGCGACTCGCCGAGCTGGGCTGAGGGTGGGCCAAACAAAGGCAAGGACCCTTTCACGTGAAGCTGTGAAGACAAATAAGGAAACACAAAAGCCCCGCCAAAGCGGGGCTTTTGTGTTTCTGAAAAACGACGATCTAAAAGGGCCCAAGTGCAACGACGCACTATATACCCCTTGCGCCTAAGGGGGGCAGAGTGCAAGGCAGGTGGTGCCGGTGTGAAGCACAGAAATTGGATTCGGCTTTTCATTGATAAGTTATGAGAAATCAGTATGATAGGATCTGGTACGTTGTAGATTTATTCATGTCCGGCCATCGGTTCAATAGGAGAGAGTACCATGTCCTTGACTAAACAACTTTGGGTCTCTGTGGCGGTTCTTATGGCCCTGGCTTTTGGAGCGAGCTTTGTTCTTAGTGCCCTTTCTGCACAGAACTATCTTGAGGAGCAGCTCTATCTTAAAAATACGGATAATGCCACGTCACTGGCTCTTTCCATGTCCCAGGTGGCAGATGATCCGGTGACGGTCGAGTTGCTGCTCAGTGCTCAATTCGACAGTGGCCATTACCAGTTTATCCGACTTGTCGATCCCCATGGGGCAGTTCTTATCGAGCATACCAATTCCGCGGTTTCTATCGACGTCCCCGGTTGGTTTCAAAAGCTGGTTCCCTTGCAGCCATCCGCAGGGGTTGCCCAGGTGCAAAATGGCTGGAAACAGTTCGGCACTCTCTTTCTCCAAAGTCATAGCCGATTTGCCTATGAGTCCCTCTGGCAAGAGACCCGCAATCTTTCCTTTTGGTTTCTCGGTGTGGCGACGCTGGCTGGCCTATTTGGAACCCTGGCGATTCGCTCTATTACCCGTCCGTTGGCAGAGGTTGTACATCAGGCAAAGGCTATCGGTGCCCGTCGTTTTATCACCGTTGCCGAACCCTCGATCCCCGAATTACGTACCCTGGTAGGTGCCATGAATGGCTTGTCGATACGGGTTAAAAAGATGTTGGCAGACGAATCAGAACGTTTGGAAGTTTTGCGGAAGGAAATAGAGCACGACCCTCTCACAGGACTTCTGCTTCGCGATTCTTTTTTAAAACGTATCGAATCGGTGTTGTCGCGAGATGATGCCAGTGCGGCCGGCGGACTTGTCATTGCCCGGATGGTCAAGCTCGATGACATGAATCAGAGCATCGGCCGTGAAGCCACCGATCAATTGTTGCGGCGTATTGGAGAACAGTTGTCCGCCCTATGTCCAGAAAACACAGAGCGGGTGGTAGGCAGGCTCCGCGGCGGCGACTTTGCCTTGCTTGCTCCCGGTAATAACGCGACCTTTAACTTGGCGCAAGAGGTTGCCGATGTCTTACATCTTGCCGTTAACCATCCAGGAAATGCTGCCGAGTGTTTTTTGCCCGTGGGGGCCACGGCCATGGAACCGGGAGAAACCCTTTCTCGCCTTCTGTCCCGAATCGATACGGCCCTTATAACGGCCGAGCGCAACGGAAGCGGTGCGGTTCAAGTCGCCACCACCGAGGCCCAGCCTAGGCAGATTACCGACCTGGAAAGCTGGCGGGTAGCCCTGAACCAGGCTCTCGATGCCGATAGGCTTAAATTAGCTCGTTTTCCAGTTATTGACGTCAAAGGCCAGTTGCTTCATTTTGAAACCCCGGTGCGACTTTGTATCGAAGGGGACTGGTTGACGGCCGGTAGTGTTTTGCCTTGGGCTTCCCGTCTCGGTTTGATGCCCCGTCTTGATATCAAGGTTGTAGAGAGGGCTCTGGAAGAAATTGCCGAGCAGGGAAAACCGCTGGGGGTTAACATTTCCCCGGAAGCACTCTGTGATCCAGGATTCAGGGCCGCCCTAATTCAAAAATTACACAAGGCTCCTCAGTTGGCAAATTCTCTGTGGCTGGAAATTTCTGAAGGTGGAGCGGTTCGTCATGTCGCCGAATTTCGCCAGCTGGTAGAATCTCTGAAACCCTTGGGGGCAAAGATCGGCATAGAACATGTGGGTCCCCAGTTTTTCCGAATTGGCGATTTGCATGATCTGGGGCTAGACTATGTCAAGATCGACTCTTCGCTGATTCGGGGGATTCATGAGAACCCTGGTAGTCAGGCTTTTCTGCGGGGGCTGTGCATGATAGTGCATTCAATCGGCATGACCGCCATTGCCGAAGGGGTGCAGTGTTTGGAGGAGATGCGCTGCCTGACCTCCCTGGGGGTGGATGGCGTGACTGGGCCAGCGGTGAAGCTGCCGTAGGTGTCTTAAAAAAACAGCCCCCACCATGTTTTGGTAGGGGCTGTAAAAAGCGGAAGCCGAAGATGCCGGCAGGCCGGTGGATTTTAAAGGTTGTCTGAACAGTAATCTATTCTTGAACCGATTGTGCGATCCGATTACCGGCTTACCGTGCGGAAGGTGCTGCCATCGGCACCGCGACGACTCGGCGGTTTTGTTTGCGATCTCCTGCGAGCATATTCCCACTGACAGGCCTTTTTTCTCCGTATCCTATCGCTTGTAGGCGCTCGGGGGCTATGCCGTTTTTAATGAGGCTCTGACGTACGCTATCAGCCCGCTTTTGTGATAGCCATTGATTGAATTTCTCGGAACCAATGGCGTCGGTGTGGCCTTCAATGGCGACCTTGAGAGTAGGGTGCTGCCGAAGAAATTCGGCCAAACGAAGAACTTCCTTCCGGTAATTTTCAGGAATTGTCGATGATGCGAAGGAGAAAAATACATTGACCTGGAAACTGAACTGCTCGGGGAGCCTTTTTGGACAGCCGAATTTATCGACCTCGGTGCCGTGGGGCGTATTGGCACAGGCGTCCAGCTGATCCGGAACGCTGTCCCCATCGGCATCGTTTTGGCTATTGTCAGCTACCGGTGGGGTCGGTACCACAACCTTTTCGCGGGGTATCAGGGCCGGTATCGTAGGGAACTCGATGTCGGCTTCGATTGTATCGGGCGTGCAGATGGCATCGGGGTCGATCCCGATCCGGTCTTGACCGAGATCCTTTGCAGTAGGCAGGGCTTCATGGCTGACCTGCAAGCCGTTAAGCAAGCGGCCCATAGAGGCCAGCGTCCGCGCGTCTGCCAGTGTGTATGCGTAGCTGGTGCTGACGTAAGCCCGGCGTGCCTCAAAGTATTCGTTCTGGGTGTCGAGTAGGTCGAGCAGGGTACGCTGGCCAATGGCGAACTGGTCCTGATAGGCCTTTCGCGCCTTTCCAGCGGCAAGCTGGTGCTCGTTGAGGTACTGGAGTTGCTGCTCGAGGCTTTGTTTGTCGTTATAGGAGATGCCAAATTCCTGGCGTATGTTGCGGCAGGCTTGTTCCCGCTGGGCTTTGGCCACCTTGAGTTGCTGGAGAGCCTGGCGCTTGGCGGCCATATCCGAGCCGCCGGCGAAAAGATTATAGTTCAGCACCAGCTCGACAATGGACTCACCGTCGCGGTCTTGCAGGTCTCCAGACGATCTGCCAAAATTCTGACGGCCCTGAAGATCGACCCGGGGCATGAACGGGGCTCTGCTCACTCGTTTTTCCGCCTCGGCCGAATGGACCTTTTCCACGGCGGCGTTGAAGGAAGGATTTTCCTGAAAAGCTTGTTTTAAGCCGGTTTCTTGATCCGAGGGGAGCCCTTTGGCCAGAGCTTCCGGAGGGGCGAGTATCGCTGGCGGTGCATGGTCGACGATGCGCAGAAAGCGGCTGCTGACATCGTACAGGTTGGTTGATTCGGTAATGAAGTTCGATTCGGCGAGGGCCAGGCGGCCGCTGGCCTGCTCAAGGTCGACGCCGCGGCTGACGCCCGCTTCGACGCGATTCTGAACCCTGTTGAAAATATTCCGGTGCTGAATATAGTTCTCCTCCGCGAGTTTTTTTAGCTCCCGGTAGAGCATCACGTCGAGATAAGCCCTTGTCGTTTCCAGTGCGATATTTTCAGAGGTCGCCAGGAACTCGTAATAACGGACTAGCTTGGCGTAACCGAGCCTGGCCACTTCGTTGCGGGTGGCGAAACCGTCGAAGATCATCTGACGGAGCGACAGGGCAACATTGGCACGGGTAAAATCTTCATCCTTGGAGTCCGAAAGATCCCATTTTTCCCAACCTGTTCCGGCGGTCAGAGCGAGGCTGGGGAAATATCCCCCCTTGGCGCCGGTCTGTTGTTCGCTTGCTGCGAGGAAAGCGTGCCAACTTGCTTGGACTTCAGGATTTTCGCTGATGGCTTGTCGCACCACGTCGGGTAAATTGGTTGATGTCTCCGCGAACGCCACTCCGCTGATCAGCAGAAGCAGCCCAGCGATAAGAATGCATTTGAAGTACATGACAAATAACTCCGCTTGATCTATGTTGTTGATAATGAATCCCCTCTAGCATGACAAAATTTTGACAAATCGTAGATTATCAATGGCTATTTCCTAAGTAAAGAGAAAAACTCATATTTTTAGTGGATGACGGACTGCTGTCTTCCATCAGGTTCAGTAGAATGTTTAATTGGTTCCGTAGCTCTTGTTTCAACATCCAGGTAAGGTTCGACCAAAGGTGTTTTAATCGATGAAATTATTCCGAGCCTATTTTCTGCTGGGGGCCATATTTTTTTTGGCAAGTTTGGTCACAGCTGCGCCCGATTTCGACCGCATGCTGCAGTTGGCCGGGCAAAGGTTTGGCGCCGAAGGCAGAAAGAGCGTTTCCAGTTGGCGGCAGATGCTGAGTGAGAGCAGGGAAAGTGCTGTAGAAGAGAGGATTCGGGCGGTCAATGACTTCTTTAACGGGCGAATCCTTTTTGCCGAAGATCTGGAAATTTGGAATCGTGCCGATTACTGGGCCACTCCCATGGAGACGCTGGGCCGTGGCCAGGGTGATTGTGAGGACTTCAGCATCGCCAAATACCTGTCCCTTAAGATGCTGGGTGTTGCTTCAGAAAGGCTGCGTCTTACTTATGTTAAAGCCCGGATTGGCGGCAGTCATAGCCGGATCAGTCGGGCTCACATGGTTTTGAGCTATTATCCGACCTTGGACAGCGAGCCCCTTATCTTGGATAATCTCATCTCGGATATTCGGCCTGCCTCCCAACGCCCCGACCTGGTGCCGGTTTTCAGCTTCAGCGCTGAAAATCTCTGGGCCGGCGCAAACCCTGACCCCATCGCCTCCGCAACGAACCGCCTGTCCCGTTGGCGGGACCTGCTTGACAGGGTGCGTTTTGAAATGGGCGCGGGTAACTTCTGACGCGCCTCCTGCCGTAAGCTAGTCGTAACAAGGGCCTGGCGCCGTTAAATAATCTCCTCCTCGTTCTCATCCTTCAACAGGTCCAGGCTTCGCAGCGAAGCACGCATCGAACGGCGTTCCAGCAGTTTGGTCTGGGCCGCTTCGGGGAAATCCGTGAAGCGAAGTACGCCCCGCTCGATGAGAAGATCGATGGTGTCCTCCAAAACCCGCACCAGCCCCAGGTCCGTTGAGTTTAGGTTGTTGTCTTCAGGTAGGCCGGTGTCGGTAAACGCCATCAGTTCTGGGGCATTGTTCGAAATTTCCTCCCAGTCGCCAGTTAGTTGTCGACGACTGACGGCCGAAATGGCACCGTCCCGATCGCGTTTCACGAAAAAATCAGCCAATATGATCCCCTTGGGTTATTGAGTGATGCCCCCTCCCGGGATCGGGAGGGGGCAGATATACGAACTTAATCGGTGATTAAATTGCCGTTGTTCAGCAATGTTTGGATGATGCTCGCGTCGTCTGCATGACTGCTGAAGTCCATACCCTCCAGCACAATCAATTGATCAGCTCCTGAGTTTGCCAAGTCACCGTTATGGCTGATATGGACGACCGTATCGGTTCCCTGTTGCTCGAAATGGAGATACTGTTCCAAACTGCCCGAACTCTCGCCCTGCAGCAAGTCACTCAGATCCAGGGTATCGCCTTCGCTGGTGGAGAAGTCGGCCGCGGTGTCGATGGCGGGAGAGGCTGTAGTCCCCTGATCGCCCAGGTGCCAGGCAAAGGTGTCGGCACCCAAGTCCCCTTGGAGTTGGTCATCGCCACTACCGCCGATCAGCAAATCGCCGCCGTTGTTGCCGTGGAGCACATCGTCCCCGGCGCCGCCCAACAGTGCATCGGAACCTGTGCCGCCTTCAATAAGGTCGTCAGTTCCTGTTGTTACTCCACTGTCATGAATGTCGAGGACATCGTTGTATTGATCAAAATCTAGAATCGCGACGTCATCGTGACTGTCTATGACAAACTGTTCTGCTCGGGCATTATCTCCATATAGGGTGTTATCTACGACGGCTTGTCCTCCGGGCGAGGTTATCGTAACGTTGTCGATAAGAAGATTCTCGCCATCGTAACTGCTATCCGCTTCAATTTTAACGGTTAGGTTCCCATCGGTATCCGCTTGAGCCGTTAGGGTGATCTCCTCGTTGAAGGAGCCAGAGCGGGTGGCTGAGTCTGTTTGGACACCGTTAACATAGACATGCATTTCATCGGCTGCTTCCCATGTTGCGTTACCGCCTGTTTGTACAGAATGGGCATCGAAACTGATAGATGCTACTTCGCCAGGTTGTAATCCGGTAAAGGTCTTTTCAACATAGTGATCGCGTGCAACCGACAGGTCATCACCGGAAGTCGATGCAGGTAGTAGGGTGGTCGAACCAATCCAGCCTGTCTGCCAGCCATCATTGCCTGAATTGAAATCATCCGTTTGAGTTGTACTATAAGTCCCTGGCGAACTCAATCGCAGATCAAAACTAACGGCTTTGTCCATTCCATCTAAGGCGATAATAGTAAAGCTTTCCTCAGGCGTCGCGTAACCCGCGGAATTGTCGAAGGTGTATTCACCCGTAGTGAAATTAAAGGTTAGCTGGCCGCCTGTCTGGGTGGCGAGGGTGACACTATCTCCGAAATCGCTAGCCAGGTAAGTCGTGTCATTGTATTCGATACTGTCGATCTGTCCGGCACCATTGGTACCAAAATCAATATTATCCATGACCGAACCAGAGACCGCATTGTGTGAGACATGTTTTAGGTCGAATTCAGACAACTGCTGATAGTCTCCACCTGCTTGCCGTAGTTCAGGCTTAAAGACATAAGCTCCGCCTTGATCCCAATAGAAGATCTCGATGTGGTGGTCACCGGTGCTAGTGATTGAAAACTCTGCATGTTCAGAAGTAGTGGGTCTTTGAATGTTGTCGACAATCGCAACGGCCGTGCCATCGATATAAATCGCAAAACCATCATCTGAGTGAACCTGGAAGTTATAGTTTCCTGCGCTTAATTCAACATAGCCCTCCATGTGCAAGATAGCATCCGAGCCAAGAGCAGGATCGGTAACATTGAGGCTTGTTGCATCGGTTCCAAGGAACTCTTCAAGATTTGTAAGATTGTCAGCCGGTGTGCTGTCGCCTGCCAGATCGCCATCACCCAAACTATAAAAAACTGACTCTGCAAGATAGGTTGCATCAGGCGAATGGGTGCTTACAAATTCTTTAACTTGCGAAACCAATTCTAGATTGGCTCCGTCGGTGCCTTGATCGTAAGCATAGTATTCACTAAGCAGCCCTGATTCAAGCGTTGGTCTACTCATTTGAACTTCGTCCATGGCTGTAGGACCAGAAAAGTCTGCGCGGCTGACACTTAGTAATAGGGAAGCAGATGCCTTATCGCCGTCACTGTCGAAAATTGTGTAGGTCAACCCCTCGTTGTAAGGATTGGTCATCTCCAGGGAGGCCAGGTATGAATAGGTGCTGTCATCGAAGTTGACAGTCAGTTGAGCACCAAAAGGTGTTGTGATGGTGATCTCGTGAGTGGCCTGATCGTAGCTGTAAGCACCTTCCTGACTAGCGGTGAGGCTGCCGTTGCTAGCGTCGAAGGTATAGTCGACGTTGCCAATCGTCAATGCTTGTAGATGGCCGCCGTCGGCCCCGAAGGCGGCATTGGAATCCATTCCGCTGTTTTCCAGAATAGTACCTTCAATCGGCGGAACGATGATGGTCGATTGCAAGGTAGCGTCCAGGTTGGCTAGGTTGGTGATTACCTCACCGTCCGGGTCTGTTCCATAAGCAATAGGGGCTAGATTCGTAGTAGTAACGCCGGTACCCATCCCCAGGGCAATGGAAGTAATTTCCTTGCCAGTCAGGTTAGTCGTTAAGAAATTGGTCCACAGTGTTTCTTCATCAAGCTGAATCCCTGTATCGTCTGAGTTGTTATAATTCGCAGTTCCGGTGAGCTGGTCCCAAGGCGCGGTGCCATCTTCTTCCGAACCGACTGTGGGCTGTCCATCAGACATGAAATAAGACACATTTTGTGCATCGGCAATGCCACCGGCTCCATAGGTCTCTATGGCTGTGCCCAGCGCGGCGTCATAGTTGGTGCCGCCGCTAGCAGATAGTCCGTCGATAGCACTCTTGGCATCGTCGATGTCCATCCATTGGCTACCTACTTGCGTGGCACCTGCTGCGAAGGTGACGAGGTGCACACTCACGGCGCCATACTCGGCATATCCGTCGAGCAGGTTATGGATGGACTGTTTCGCCAGATCAAGTCTCGAGAGATCATTACCCGAAGCATCATTCACTCCCGAATCATTATTCATACTCCCTGAAACATCCAGCATGATCATCAGGTTGGTGTCGGACTGTTGCACTATAAGCGAATGGGTCGTGCTCTCTGCGATGGGGCTGTCATCCCCAATGTTGATCGTCAGAACTCCGTCGGTGGAAGACGTGCCGTCCGAAGCAGTCACATTGACATCGAAGGAGAGGTTATCCTCGCTGTTCGGGTCACTATGGTCGATGGGACCGTTGAGGGTCACGTCGTATGCGCCCGCGTCATCGATGTTGATGGTCACGATAGCGTGGCCGTTTGCGGAACCGGTCAGGGTGTTGGTGCCGTTTCCGCTCCAGGCAATGGTCTCGCCATTGGATGTTAGGGGGGCGGTAGGCATTGCCAGGGTAACGGTTAGAGGATCGCCATCAGCATCGGAGATCCCAAAATCACCCTGATGGAAAGTGGTGATTGGGTCGCCGGTTTCGGGAATGCCGTCATTGGGGGCGCCGCCTGCTTCCTGCAGACCTTCTTCGTAGAGGGTTGCGGTGTCTTCGGCGATGGTGAAGATGGGCGCCACCGTATGGGCCGAATCGCCCTCGACGCTGATGGGGTTGCCGGCAGTGTCGGTTCCGCTGGCGGTGACGGTAAAGGCGGTGTCGTTGGCGAGATCGCTCCCGGCCACAGG
>JABXKU010000005.1 GCA_013619105.1 Desulfuromonadales bacterium | reverse complement strand
TTTCAAACAGTGAACCGTAGAGGGCTGTTCTCGCTATTCAGGTTAGCCTGCCGGTCTGGCGCAAGGCTTCGTACAGGACGATACCGGCGGCAGTGGACAAATTAAGGCTGCGCACCCGGTCGTTGAAGATCGGAATACGGATGCTCTGTTCGGCTTCGGCGTTCAGCAGTTCTTCAGGCAGACCTTTGGTCTCCTTGCCGAAGATCAAAAAGTCACCTGGTTGATAATCTACCTCGACGTGACTGCGCGCCGCCTTCTTTGAAGTGTACCAACAGCGGGCGGTGGGATATTCCTTCTGTAGCGCTTCTAGAGATGCCCACTGTCGCACATCGATGACCTCCCAGTAGTCGAGGCCGGCTCGCTTCAGGTAGCGGTCGTCGAGGGAGAAACCGAGTTTGCCGACCAGGTGCAGCACCGTGTTGGTGGCCCCGCAAAGCCGAGCGATGTTGCCAGTGTTGGGGGGGATCTCCGGTTCGATCAGGACGATATGAAAAGGCTTTGGCATAGGTAGTTAGGCTCAGGTCCATGCCGCGAACCCACCTGTCAGGCAGGTTCGCGACACTCCAGAAGGGCTGGTTAAAGTTGACTGGCTTGAAGCGCCTGCTCGAAATCGGCGATAATATCCTCGATATCTTCGATGCCGACGGAAACCCGAATATAGTCGGGGCTTACCCCAGAGGTCATCTGCTGTGCTTCAGACAGCTGCTGATGGGTCGTCGAGGCGGGATGGATGACCAAGGTCTTGGCATCACCTATGTTGGCCAGATGGCTAGCCAGCTTAACGCTATCGATAAAGTGAGCGCCGGCTTCCTTGCCGCCCTTGATACCGAACCCGAGAATCGCTCCCTGTCCGGCGGGCAGTAGCTGTTGTGCCCGCTGATAGTCGGGGTGGCTCGGCAGGCCGGGATAATTGACCCAGGCGACCGAATCATGTCCTTCGAGAAACAGGGCTAGTTTTAAGGCGTTTTCGCAGTGGCGCGGCATACGCACATGGAGGGTCTCTAGACCCTGCAACAGCAGAAATGCGTTAAAGGGCGACAGGCAGGGGCCGAGATCGCGCAGCAGAGTAACCCGCATCTTGGCGATGAAAGCCTGTTTGCCCAGTGCCTCGTGGTAGATCAGACCGTGATAGCTCGGATCGGGGCTGGTGAATTCAGGAAAACGTCCGCTGGACCAATTGAAATTGCCGCTGTCGACTACCGCGCCGCCGATGCTGGTGCCGTGGCCGCCGATGAACTTGGTCAGGGAGTAGACCACGATATCCGCACCGTGTTCGAAAGGTCGAAATAGGTAGGGGGTCGCCACGGTATTGTCCACCACAAAGGGCAAATCGTGATCGTGGGCCACTTTGGCCAGCGCCGGCAAATCATCGACATTGTTCTTCGGGTTACCGATGGTTTCCGTATAGACCGCTTTGGTATTCTCGTCAATGGCGGCAGCCACTTGGGCGGGATCGGAACTATCGACAAACTTGACCGAAATTCCCATACGGGCCAGAGTGTGGTTGAACAGATTGTAGGTGCCGCCGTAAAGATAGCTGGCGGAAACAATATTATCTCCGGCCCGGGCCAGATTGAGCACTGTCAGCAGGATGGCGGAGGTGCCCGAGGCAACGCCCAGGGCGCCGATGCCGCCGTCCAGAGCGGCCAGGCGTTTCTCCAGCACATCGGTGGTCGGATTCATTAGGCGGGTATAGATGTTGCCCGGCTCCTCCAGGGCAAACAGCCGAGCCGCATGCTCTGAGGAATCAAAGGTATAGGAAGAAGTCTGGTAAATGGGTACCGCCCGCGAGTTGGTGTCGCTATCCGGTTCGTGACCGGCGTGCAAGGCCTGGGTACCGAGGCGATAAGGACTCTTTTTTGACATAGCGCTCTCCTTGGTCGCAACAAAAGAAAATATAACCTGCTGAAAATTAAACAGGCAAATAATAACAGAACCATTGAGCCAGGGGAAAAAAACTTGCGGGATAACGATGAAGAAGGGAAGGACCATGGCAGGGATGGATAGCCTCTACATGGAGTCAGTGCTGGCGGAATTGCAAGAGGTGTTGCCCGGCAGCCGTATAAGTAAAATCTACCAGCCAGCGGCCGCTGAGCTAATCTTTAAACTATGGAATCGTGGTTCGACCTGGCGTCTACTACTGTCTTGCGAGCCGGGTCGGTCCCGACTTCATCTGGTTGAGGGTTCCTATCCTAACCCGCCAGCGCCTCCTCGTTTCTGCCAATTACTGCGTGCCAGGCTGGTGGCTCTTACAGCTCTGGAGCAGTTACCGGGGGAACGGATTGTGAGGCTGTCGTTTGCCGGTGCCAACGGCAGCAACTATCAACTGCAGGTCGAATTGACTGGGCGGTCCTCAAATTTGATTCTGGTTGATGAGCAGGGCCGGGTGGTCGATTCTCTTAAACGAATACCGGCTGAACAGGGTAAGGCGGCTATCCTGCCCGGTGAAAAATATCAGGCCCCGCAGCCCCTGACTGGACAGTTGCTGGACAATGGGATACCCGAACCACCAGACGGATTGGATGCCTCGGCTTTAGAGCAATGGCTGCTAGCCGGTGTACGGCCCATGTCGCGCCTGATCGCCAGGGATATCAGCCAGCAGGTGGCATCGGGTCGAAGTTCACGCCAAGTGCTGGCTGCCTTTGCCGAGCGACGCCGGAGCCGAGATAATTGTTTTGCCATTGTGAGCCTGGAAGACCGTCCTCAACTTCTCCCATTTAAACTACAGGCCCTTGCAGGAAAAGATTTAGCAGTCTTTACTTCTGCCTCCGTTGGAGCTGAAGCCTATTACGGCGAGTTTATGACCTCATCGGATCAGCACGGTCCGGCAGGAGAGATGAGAGCCTTGTTAAAAAAGACCCTCAAAAAGCTCAAGCGTCGGCAGGAGCAAATTCTGGGTGATCAGCGGGCCTTGGGACAGGCCGATGATCTGCGTGAGCAAGGTGAACTGCTGCTGGCACAGTTACATCGGGTACGCTCCGGTGAAAAATCTATAACTGTAGATAATTATTTCCTGCAGCCGCCGCAGCCGATAACTATTGAGTTAGATCTCCGTCTCACTCCCCAGAAAAATGCCGAACGGCTGTTTCGTTCCTATAAAAAAATCAAACGCAGTCGGGAGCATATCGAGCGGCGGCTTAATGAAACCGAGCAGGAGCTTCTCTGGCTTGAAGGGATATCTCTGGCTTTGGCTGAAGCACAGGGGGGGGAAGAATTTCTCGCCATCCGTAATGAATTGGCTGAACAAGGCCTGTTAAAAGGTAAAAAAGCTAACGTAGTACAGCGGGGCGCAAAAGGAGTGGCGGGGGTGCGGAAGACCGTCAGTCCCGGCGGATTTGGCATCTGTTGGGGGGTCAACAATCGCGCTAACGATTACGTCACGAAGAACATATGCCAGGCTGCAGACCTCTGGTTTCATGCCCATGAGATGCCCGGTTGCCATTTAGTGTTAAAACGGGGTGATCGAGGGGATGTTCCGGAAGAGGACCAACTTTTTGCAGCATCTCTGGCCGCGGGATATTCCCGTGGCAAAAATGATGGTATCGTCACGGTGATGGTCACCGAGGGTCGCTGGGTGGCCAAACCCAAAGGGGCCAAACCCGGTTTGGTGACGGTCCGTCAGTATCAGACCCTGCGGGTGGCTCCACGAAGGGAGCCTGGCGATACCGGCGCCAGGGAATGAGTCTGCGCTGTCGGTTGAGGGGGCAAGGAGCAGAGCCAGAGGTTAGTTGTCGATGCTCTCTCGCAGACCTTTTCCGACTTTGAAAAAGGGTAGTTTTTTCGGTTTAACCTCTATCGTTTCGCCGGTTTTTGGATTGCGTCCAGTATAGGCCTTGTAGCTTTTGACGGTCATGCTGCCAAAACCGCGAATCTCGATGCGTCCACCTTCCGCCAAGGTGTCGGTCATGGATTGAAAAATAAGGTTGACGATTTCTTCGGCCTTTTTATAGGTCAAGCCCTTTTCAAAAGCCAGTGCTTCGATAAGATCCGATTTATTCATGTTGCCTCCAGAATGCTTTTCGCTTTTGCAATGCGAAGCACCTTCAGTTGGTAGGTGAACTCACTGATTTAGCTCTGGATAAATACTTTAAGAATTAGGTTATACTTAAAGATATACGGCACTTAGGGGGCTGTCAATCAAGGGGGCTGAATTTTTATTGAAATTATTCCCTTCGCTTCAGGATCTTTGTGGCTAATGCCTGCCCTGACGTTGTTAACCAAATTGTCTGAGCCGGTTGACAAAACTTTCTGTCGCCCTATAATCGGACCCTGTTAACTGACTAAGTACAGGGAGTTTCATACAATGCAAAATAAAATTCGTAAATGGACTGAAAGGGTGCTGGCCGGTGGGTCCCTCGATGCTGATGAAGGATTATTGCTGTTGGAGGCTCAGGGATCGGACCTTGGCTATCTGCTGGCCGGTGCGCAACAACTCCGGCAGCATTTCAAGGGAGACCACGTTTCTCTGTGCTCAATTATTAACGCAAAATCGGGCCGCTGTGCTGAAGATTGCGCTTTTTGTGCTCAATCTGTTCATCATACCGCCGAACCACCGGTCTATGAACTGAAGCCCTTAGAAGAAATCATCGCCGGAGCTCATAGAGCCGCTGAAAATGGATGCCACTGCTACGGTATTGTTTCTAGCGGTTCCCGTTTACAGCCTGGGCCTGAAATGGAGCGGCTTCTTGAAGCGATTCGGCAGATTCGCGCCACGACAACAGTTCGCCCCTCGGCTTCCCTCGGTTTGCTCGACGAATCAGCTGCAGAGGCTTTGGCTAAGGCGGGCTGTGCTGTCTATCACCATAACCTGGAAACGGCTCGCTCCTTCTTCCCCTCCATCTGCACGACCCACGATTACGAACAGGATGTGGAAACCGTAAGGGTGGCCAAGCAGGCTGGCATGTCAGTCTGTTGCGGGGGGCTTTTTGGCCTGGGTGAGAGTCTGGAACAACGGGTTGAATTGGCCTTGACCCTAAGGGGGCTGGATGTCGATTCGGTGCCGATCAATTTTCTAGCCCCTGTGGATGGCACCCCGTTGGCCGGTCAGCGCCAATTGTCCCCCATGGACTGCCTTCGCATCATTGCTCTCTACCGCTATGTATTGCCTGAATGTCAAATCAATGTATGCGGTGGCCGAGAACTCAATCTGGGTGAATTTCAATCCTGGATATTTATGGCTGGTGCTAGCGGCATGATGGTTGGCAACTATCTGACCATGCAAGGTCGCGATTTGCAGGCCGATTTACAGATGATAAAGGATGCAGGTTTAAGCTATGGTTCCTGTAACTGATTCAGGCGGACGAGGCATATTTGTTACTGGTACAGATACCGGGGTTGGCAAGAGTTTGGTTGCTGCGGCTTTGGCGCGATTCCTGGTCCGACAGGGCATTAAAGTCGGCGTGATGAAGCCGGTGGAAAGTGGAGTCAGCGTGCCGACAGCCTTGGGACAAGACGGCGAACTACTACGCTGGGCAGCCGATTGCGATGCGCCTATTGACCTGATCAGCCCCTGTCGTTTGACTGAGCCTCTGGCACCGTCACTGGCTGCCGAACTGGCCGATACCGTCATAGATATCGACGGTCTGGTCTCTGATGCCAAACAACTTTTAGACAGTTACGAATTCGTCATTGTCGAAGGGGCCGGAGGTCTGATGGTTCCTTTACGGGATACCTTTATGGTGGGCGATTTGGCTCGTCGTATCGGTTTGCCGTTGCTCACGGTCTGCCGGCCTAACCTTGGTACGATCAATCATACTTTGCTAACTCTGCAGGCGGCCAGAACTTGGGGGTTAGAACCAGCCGGTCTGGTGGTCAACAATATGCCTGCCTCTCCTGGGCTGGCCGAGGCACATGCGCCTGCTATGCTGGCTCAGTTGGGTGGCTTGGAGGTATGGCAAGTTCTCAGTCAGGTTGAGGGGAGCGAGCGGCAGAAAGTAGAGTTGCTGTCACGACAGTTTGGTGAGGACCTTATGGACCAGTTGTTTCCTCAATAGGTGAAGTTTTGTATTGAGTTGGACTGGGTTGGTTTGGGCGTTAGCCTTAAGAGAGTCGATGGATTGTCTTGGTAAATCTACACCAAAGTAGCTAATTGTACGTATGTAGTTAATGTTTTAGAAGAGGTGCTTAGCGTGAACTATCAAGAGATTGTGCATGACGATCGCCAACATGTCTGGCACCCCTGCACCCAGGAAAAAGACCACGAAGCATTGCCGCCCATTCCCATCGAACGGGGCGAAGGGGTCTATCTTATCGATAAGGCTGGCCGCCGCTATATCGACGGCGTCTCCTCCTGGTGGGTCAACCTGTTCGGCCACAACCATCCCCGCCTTAATCGGGCCCTTACCGAGCAGGCCGGGCGTATCGCCCATCATATTTTCGCCGGCTTTACCCATGAACCGGCTGTGGAGTTAGCGCGGCGTTTGTGCGAAATGACCCCGGGAAACCTAAGTAAGGTCTTCTTTGCCGACAACGGTTCCGCGGCAGTGGAAGTGGCGCTGAAGATGAGCTTTCAATACTGGCAGCAGTGTGGCAAGCCAAGTAAGACCCGCTTCGTCTCCCTTACCGATGCCTATCACGGCGAGACCGTCGGCGCCCTGTCCGTGGGAGGCTGTGATCTCTACCGTCAGGTCTATCAGCCCATGCTTCTGGATACCTTTCAGGCCCAGGGGCCGGACTGCTTTCGTTGTCCCTACGGTCTACATCGGGATAGTTGCGACGCCCCCTGTTTCGAACATCTCGAAAAACTGGTTACTGAGCACCAGGAAGAAATCGCCGCGGTGATTGTCGAGCCCCTGATTCAGGGTGCCGCCGGTATGCGCATCTATCCGCCCGTCTATCTGCGCAAACTGCGCCAGCTGTGTGACGGCTGCCAGGTACACTATATTGCCGATGAAATCGCCGTTGGTTTTGGCCGTACGGGTAAAATGTTTGCCAACGAGCATGCCGGTGTCGCTCCCGACCTGATGTGCCTGTCCAAGGGAATCACCGGTGGCTATATGCCTCTTTCGGTGACCCTGGCCACCGAGGAGATCTATCAGGCTTTCTACGACGACTATGAGACCCTCAAGGCCTTTCTCCATTCCCATTCCTATACCGGCAACGTGCTGGCCTGCGCCCTCGCCATCGAGGTGCTGAATATCTTCGATGAAGAACAGATTCTGGCCAACCTGGCACCTAAAATGGCGCTTATGGATCATTACGCAGCCCGTTTCGAGGCTTTGCCTCACGTTGGAGAATTTCGCCGCTGCGGTATGGTCGCCGCAGTGGAGATGGTAGCCGATAAGCAGCAGCGGACTGCCTATCCCTGGCAAGAACGGCGGGGGTATCAGGTCTATCAGCAGGCCCTAAAGCAGGGTGCCCTGCTGCGGCCTCTGGGCAATGTGGTTTACTTTATGCCGCCCCTGACGATTGACGAGCCGGTGTTGGAAGAATTGCTTGAGATTGCCTTCAAGGCCATTGTCGAGGTGACTGAGACTTGAGGTATATTCAGCCGTACTGGCATTGCTGGATCCGCGATTGGCATCCTGCCGGACGCGAGGCCTGGAAAATATGCGCCAAGCTGGTGCGGTGCTGGTGGAGTAGGGCGCAACCCGCCAGTATTGACCTGTCTCTAGTGCTTATAAAAAGCCAAATAATGCTATCATAACCACTGTTTGGGTTATGGGGCCGATAGATCACAATAAAGGCCGTTCACTGGAGTGAACGGCCTTTGTTTATGCATACGTTGTTTCGGCTCTCGTCAGTCGAGCAGTTCCACGATCTCGGCCGCCATACCGATGTATCTGGCTGGGCTCATCTCCAGCAAGCGCTGCTTGTCATCATCTGCCAGTTCCAGTCCTTCGACAAAGGCGCGAATGGTGTCCTGATCGATGGTCTGACCGCGGGTCAGTTCTTTGAGCTTTTCGTAGGGCTTCTCGATGCCCGCCTTGCGCATCACCGTCTGGATCGGTTCGGCCATGATCTCCCAGGCATTATCCAGGTCGGCGGCCAGCTTGTGCTCATTGAGCTTGAGCTTGCCAAGGCCCTTAAGGGTCGAGCGGTAGGCGATCATGCTGTAGCCGAAACCGACGCCCATGTTGCGCAGAACCGTCGAATCGGTCAGGTCCCGCTGAAGGCGCGAGATCGGCAGCTTGGTTGACAGGTGGCCGAAGATGGCGTTGGCCAGGCCGCAGTTGCCTTCCGAGTTTTCGAAATCGATGGGGTTGACCTTGTGCGGCATGGTCGAGGACCCGACTTCGCCGGCCACGGTCTTCTGACCGAAATAGGCCATGCTGATGTAGGTCCAGAGGTCCCGGTTGAGGTCGGTGAGAATAGTGTTCCAGCGGGTCATTGCATCGAACAGTTCAGACATATAGTCATGGGGCTCGATCTGGGTGGTGAACATGTTCTGCTGCAGGCCCAATTCGCTTTCAATGACCTCTTTGGACAGGGTTGGCCAGTCGACGGCAGGGTAGGCCGACAGATGAGCATTAAAGTTGCCCACCGCGCCGTTAAGCTTACCGAGGATCTCCACCCGAGCGATGTTGCCGCTTTGCTTTTGCAGGCGTGCGGCAAATACCGCCAGTTCTTTGCCGATAGTAGTCGGAGAAGCGGTCTGGCCATGGGTACGAGCCAGCATCGGCACGTCCTTGAACTCAACGGCCAGCTTTTTCAACTGATCGATGATCTGCCCTTGCAGAGGCGTTGTCGCTGTCAGGCCGTCCTTAAGCATCAGGGCGTGGGACAGATTGTTGATGTCCTCCGAGGTGCAGGCAAAATGGATAAACTCCGATAGTTCTTCCAAAGAAGTGCCGGCGATCTTTTCCTTCAGGTAGTATTCCACCGCCTTAACGTCGTGGTTGGTCACTGCCTCGATCTTTTTTACCTTTTGCGCTTCCTCGGGGGTGAAGTCATCCACGATGGCGCGCAAGGTCTTTTCTTCTTCCGCTGTAACCGCCCGACACTCGGCAATGCCCGACTCGGCACACAGGGCCAGCAGCCACATCACTTCTACCTTGACGCGGTTGCGCAGCAGCGCGTATTCGGAAAAACATTCGGTCAGTTCGCTAACTTTTGATGCATAACGCCCGTCTATCGGGCTGATCGCTGTAATCATAATGGTCTCCTCCTAGTTTTGGTCAAGAGGACAATATAGCGGGGAAGGGGGGATTCTGCAAGGCTCTTGGTTCTCTGCTTCTTATATGATGAAGCATACAGGGAAATACATTGACCGCATACAATTAAAGCGCTATAAAAAAGTGGAAAAAATGCTTCATATCCTTTCACGGCTATTGCGTGCTGATGCGAGAGGCTGAGGAGTCTTATTGAGATGACGGAAAGCGGCCCCGCAAATTCTGATGGTCAGAAACATGCGCCGAAGCTGTTGGACCAGCTTCGAGAAGCTCTGCGCGTTCGTCATTATAGCCCTCGAACTGAGGCTACCTACCGTCAGTGGGTAAAACGATTTATTTTTTTTCATAACGTTCGCCACCCGGCAGAAATGGCCGAGCCCGAGATCAATGCCTTTCTCACTCATCTGGCGGTAAAACACAAGGTCAGCGCCTCAACTCAAAACCAAGCGCTTTCTGCCTTACTGTTTCTATATCGCCATGTGATCGGCCGTGAAGTTGGAGAACTGGGTGAGATAATTCGTGCCCGCAAGCCCAAGCGGTTGCCGGTTGTGTTAACGCGCGAGGAAGTCAGGGCGGTATTGGAAAACCTTTCTGGTGATAGATGGTTGGTGGCTTCTTTGCTGTATGGCGCCGGGTTGCGCCTGATGGAATGCCTGCGCCTGAGAGTGCAAGATATTGAATTTTCCCGCAGAGAGATTTGCGTGCGTAGCGGTAAGGGTAATAAAGACCGTATTACGATGCTTCCCAGTTCGCTTGTAAGTTCATTACAGGACCATCTGAACTTGGTCAAGAAGATTCATAACCGTGATTTGGAAGACGGTTGGGGGCGCGTCGAGATGCCTGGTGCTTTAGATCGAAAATTTCCGAAGGCATCACAGGAATGGAAATGGCAGTGGGTTTTTCCCCAGGAAAACAGATGGCATAATCTGGCTACAAGTGAGAAAGGGCGGCATCACATGGATGAATCCCTTATACAGAAAGCAGTGCGTATAGCGGTGTTGAAGGCCGCATTGACCAAACGTGCCACTTGCCACACTTTCCGTCATTCCTTTGCCACCCATTTACTTGAGAATGGCTATGACATAAGAACCATCCAGGAATTGCTGGGTCACAATGACGTCAAGACGACAATGATTTACACCCATGTCTTAAACCGCGGAGCAGCAGGTGTTCGCAGTCCTGTCGACGGGCTTTGATTTGCACCATGTTGGTTTTTTATTCGGGTCCGCCTATCCCGCCATAATAAATTGTGCTACCTGTATAAGTATCTGAAAAGATATTGTAAATAGTGAAAAAAGTAATTTTTCCAAAAGTTGGTTAGGCGGACGATAATTCACATTTTGGGTTCTTATAAGGATCCGCCCATTTACTGTTGAGGTTGTAGAAAAAAAACCGCCAGTGATATATTCATGGCTGTTTTAAAGACTCGGATTTAATTCGTTTGTGCAACATGTTTTGCATTGATTTCAAGCATATGTTGGAAGACTTAATCTGCAGCGTTAATACAAAGGAGGGAATATGGATCTGGTCAATATTATTTGTCCAAAATGTGATTATCGAAAAAGCATGGAACGTCAGAAAGTTCCAAAGGGGATCACAAAAAAAATCTGCCCGAATTGCCAACTGGGGTTTTTGCTTATAGAAGAACTTGGGGAACAAAAACAATGACTCCTTCCACCCAGCCTCCTCCGGTTACTCCGGAGGGCGACTTTACAACAGAGTTTGAGCATAAGTTTTGTTCCACCTGCGGGCATAAGATTCATGTCAAGGCAGAGATTTGTCCAAAATGTGGTGTCAGGGTGTGCCCGCCTCTCGGTGCGCTCAACAAGGTGGCTCTCTTACTGATCACTTTCTGTTTCGGCGGGTTTGGTGCTCACAAGGTTTACCAGAAAAAGTACCTGCTCGGGGTTCTTTACCTGCTGTTCTTCTGGACTTATATTCCCACCCTCGTTGCGTGGATTGAGTTCATTATTTACGCTTGTAAAAGCGAAGCTGATTTGCAGCAGAAATATCCCGACGTCGGTGGTGCCGGGGTGGTGCTGGCAATCATCATCCCTTTTGTCATGATCGCTGTCATCGGCATCCTGGCCGCCATCGCCATTCCTCAGTTTGCCTCTTACCGGGAAAAGGCTTTCAACGCGGCCGCTAAAAACGATCTAAGGTCATGTAAGACTGAGGCGGAAGTCTATTACGCCGATCACTTTAGCTATCCAACCGAGGTCGGCCAGCTACAATGCGGGGCAGCTAAGGGGGTTGCGCTGTATTATGTCTCGCTCGGTGACGAGGAATACCAGCTAATCAGCTTTCACGACCGCGGGAAGAAAGCTTTCTTTAACAACAGTAGCGACACTGAGATTGTTGAATACGCTAAAGAGGAAATGGAAGGGCAGGTTGAACAAAAATTTGGGACGGCAACGTTGGAAAGCACTTTTCATTTTTTAGAGTGAACCTCGATAAAATCCAAGGCGATCATGATTTGACTCATATTGATGGCATGATATGCAAAGTCCTGTGTCACCTTATGCAAACTGCCTAAACTTAGTTGGTGTCACAAAAGCCCGTTCTCCTAACGCAAAAGAGCCTGATGTGATCGCTGAGTTTTCCTCTTTTTCAAGGAGGCTCTCTGCTCTCATCAGGCTCTTTCCCTCGTGCCTTTGGAAAAGTATGTGTCCTTTTCCTTTGTGCTATACACACCGTACAACATGTTGCTTTTCCGATGTGATGCCGAGGGTGCATAGGAACTACAGGTTTGGAGGTTTTTAGTCTCTTTGCCTTTTTCTTATCGGCAGGCCGTTTGTTCTTCCGACAATGCGATAAGAGTAGAACCTACATTTACAGTGTACTGCTGTGATAAAGAAACGCAACATCTGGTCAGATTTTTTTCAATTAATGGATGTCGGTGAATAGGTCGTTTTCTTCATCGCCGGCAGAGTGTTTGGATCAGATCTACTTCTCCTTGGCGCCCGAGAGCGGTTAGTGCCTCGATAGCGCTGTCTGCGTATTCTTTGCCATCCCCGGTTAGGTACGCAAAAACAAAGGCTGCCAGCTCGGCCTGCGCTGAGGCACGTTTTTCTGCCGGGGTTCTTTTTCGTCCCGCCTGAAGCCAAAGGCTTTCAGCACGCCGCCGATGGAAGGTTATGGCTTTGTTGACCATCTCAAGTCGCTGTGTCAGGGAAGACTTGTATCTGGAGCGAAAGGTGGCGACAATCTTTTCAGGGAAGTCTTCTTGGATTAGTTCCGCAAGACGGATTAGTTTATTTTTCACCAGAACCTCAGTTAGTTTTCGTCCGGAAACGGCCCTTTCCCCCAATCTCGGCGTCAATCCGCACGCTTGTTTGTTCAGCGTAAACAGCTACGCCTCCGCACAAGCGTTTGATTTCCTTGACCTTGGGGGAAATTTCTCGTTTCCCATATGAAAACAGCGCTGTGCTCATCCAATGTATCCGGATGGACACCAGCTAACAGTTTTTAGGAGCAGGGGACTAGGTTGGCTGTTTGCGTTTTTAAATCGAAAACGACCTTAATCTGTTTGTTCTTCAGTTGCTGCAGAACCTGGGCAACTTTATCCTCTAGTGTACAACCTACTTCGGCCCAATCTGAACCGTCTCTGGTTACAAATTCCTGGATCATTCGACGTAGGGTGTCTAGAGCGATCTGTTTGTAGGGGACCTCTATCCCGTCTTCAGGATGGTCAGTGTTGTTTTCTTGATTCACAAATTACCTCAAATAGTGCAGGTTTTATTATCTGGGTGGTCGGAACAGAGGCAGGTGTTTCTCAATTCTGGACCAGGGTTTGCGATGTGGGCGACTTATCCATCTTGGGTAGCAGCATAACCAGGGCGGCTGCCGTAGCCGTTAAGCCTGCGGCGAGCAGATAACTGCTACTGAAGCTGCCACTTAGATCGGCGAGAAGACCGGCCAGGCTCGGCCCAACAATCTGTCCAAAGCTGGCGAAAAAGGTCACATGACCGAGGGCGGCGGTGACCCTTTCACGGGGCAAATAATCGCTGAGGGTGGCCACAATGATGGAAGGAATGCTGAAGGCCGAGAGACCATACAGGGTGACTGAAAGATAGATCCATAGCCCTGATAGTTGGCTGGCCGCTAATAAATAGGCACAGGTCTGCACAGCAAATACGATCATCATTCCCCAGCCCCGTCCGATGCGATCAGACAGGGCACCGAACAGTGGCCCGGAGAAGAGGGCGCAGAAGCCGATCCAGATCCATAGGTGGCTGGCTTGTGCTTCACTGAAACCCATCTCCTGCACCAAAGTGGTGACGATGAAGGTGGCATAGATGACGTAAGTGAAGCAAAAGATGAAGAATACGCTGGCGATGAGGGCGAGCAGCCAGGGTGGTGTTTTCCTCGACGGTAGAGTGTCTGCGGTGCTATTTTGGGCTTTTTCTGCAGGAACCTCGGAGCCAATCGGCTGCAAGCCTATCGATTCGGGGTTGTCTCGTAACAGCAGGGCACAGAGTAAGGCTATGGCCCCGACCAGTGCTCCAAGTAACAGCCAGCCCAACCGCCAGCCGGCTGCGCCCTGGCTGGCGGTTAGCAGCGGGATCAAGACTCCGCTGAGCATGATGGCGAAGCCGTTGCCGGCCATCAACAGGCCGCCAGCGCGCCCTCGGCTGCGGGCCTTGAACCAGTGGGCAACTAAACCCATCACGGGCATGTTGGCGGTGCCGGAACCCACCCCGGTAAGAACATAGAGTGCCAGTATCGTTGGGTAGTGGCTTGTGCGGCTGATCAGCATCATCGAGGCCGCGACTGTAAGCAGACCGCAGGCAATCATGGTGCGGGCACTAAGACGGCGGACCATCCAGCCGCAAAATAAAACAGCCCCAAGATAACCGATAAAGTTTCCGGCGCTGATCATCCCCATTTGGCTATAGCTTAAGCCTAAGTCCGCGCCCATGGAGGGCAGGAGCATTCCAAGGGCCAGGCGTCCGAGACCGATGCAGCCAAAGACGGCCAGCATGGCGACAAGAACGATGACCCAGCCATAGTGAAAGGGCATCTGTGTTGGTTTGTTTCTCATTTGTACCTAGTTCTGCTTGCGGAAACAGAATTAATGGATGGGGGGTACCATGGATAACGGTACCTTATGATTCTTTCAACAAGACCCAGGACACTTCACATTCCCCCGACTTCGTGGAAACGTAGGCTGAATCGCCTGTAATGGTGACAGACAGAGACATCGTGCGCTTCACCAGAGTTGCCAGGGTTTGTATCTGGTGCCACTCAAAACGAAAGAAGGAAGCCGACAGCTCTTTAAACTTATTCTGGCCCGTATCCCACCAGGCGTCTGATTTGGCATTGAAGCTGTAAATCTTGACAGTTTCTGAGATGCGGGTGGCTTTTTTTATCCGGTCAAAAGCGGGCTCACCGACATCGATCCATAGCGAAAGTCTGTCATCCAGGGTACGAGCCCAGATGTCCGGTTCTTCCGCGACGCTGATCCCTTTGGTAAATTCAAGAAATTCCTGAGCATTAATGCAAAAGGCCAACACTCGGGCCATCATGCGCTCAAGGGTTTCCGATGGATGTTGGGCTACAGTCAGGTTGAGATCGTCATAATGATTTCTGTCGATATCGGCTAAGGTAATTCGTAGTTTATAGATGGTCGGTTTTAAGGCCACAGGTGGTCCTTCATTTAGTGAAAGTAAGTGTTGAGGCATTCTGCCATTTAAAATCGGGTTCCCCTGTTTGCTTGAGGTCGTTTGTTTTACCACGGAATCCTATTGCATATCGGGAAAATCTGGAGAAAATCAGGATAGAAACCGAGTGGCGCCTGACCGATCTTTTGGCCATCCGAGTCATATTCTTTCTGCTTGATGGCTCTGGCACCAAGGCCAGCGGCCATAGATGTTATAATTTGTCGCGCAATCGGTGACTTATGGTTGACGCTAAGCACATCTTCAAGCATAGTGAGCGCGACTCGCGTTTGCGCAGTTTTTCTATGCTCAAATATTTACTTATGTCCATCCGGAAACTATGGATGGACACAGTGCAGTTTTCATATGGGAAACGAGCAATTTTTCCTAAGGTCAAGGAAATCAAGCGCTTGCACGGAGGCGTAGCTGTTTACGCCGCACACGCAAGGGCGCGGATTGACGCCGAGATTGGGAAAAAGAGCCGTTTCAGGATGAAAACTAACTTAACCTTCTTATATAACAGGTATTAATGCCTTCCGAAATTACAGACGATAGTATGGATGCATGGGAACTAGTCGATACGGCTAAGATCCCCGGTGGTGGTGAACTTGATTTGTATATGTGTGAGGGCGAATACTCTATCAGTGTTTCCAGCGGTGGTGGTTTGATGAGCACAACAGCCCATCAGTCCGAAGATGCCCTAGCTGAGCTGGTATGCCCTAAAATCGCCGGTCGGGACCAGCCCCGCGTGCTAGTTGGTGGCCTGGGGATGGGGTTTACCCTGGCTGCCGCTCTGCGCCATGTGGGGGATAATGCAGAGGTGGTGGTGGCCGAACTGGTGCCCACCGTGGTGGAGTGGAATCGAGGCCCCCTTGGAAAGTATGCAGGTCATCCTTTGCAGGATAAACGGACCACCGTACGCCAGGGCGATGTGGCTAAGATTCTGCGGGCTGAAAGAAACGCCTTTGATGCTATTTTGCTCGATGTGGATAATGGTCCCAAAGGCTTTACCCGCAAGAAAAATGATTGGCTCTACTCCACTGATGGTTTGACCGAGGCCTACCGTGCCTTGCGTCCCGATGGTATACTCGCTGTGTGGTCGGCCGGCCCTAGCCGTAACTTTATGGAACGCCTGCGCAAGGTCGGTTTTAAGGTGAAACAATCCCGGGTGCCGGAGCAGGATAATAAAGGCGACCTCCACGCAATTTGGCTCGCCGAACGCGGTCCTTGAGTCGTTCCTCTTTTTTAACAAATAATTTATCTACTAGCTGAACTCGGTGTTGTGCAACCACATCGCTTTTTATAAGGATTTTGAACGATGTCTTTTGATTCTCTCGGCCTATGCGACCAATTGCTTAAGGCAATTTCGGATAAGGGTTATACCACCCCGACTCCCATTCAGACCCAAGCCATTCCGGTGATCTTCGAAGGCTGTGATTTGCTGGCCGGCGCTCAGACTGGTACCGGCAAGACAGCGGCCTTTGCTCTGCCTATCGTGCAGAAACTGGGAGAAAAAGTTCCCCAGGATAAGCGCCGTCGCCCTAGAGCCCTGGTTCTGGTGCCGACTCGTGAACTGGCCGCTCAGGTCAGCGACCAGATGCAATATTTCGGTCGTCGCCTGTCGCTGCGTTCTACCAAAATCTATGGTGGGGTGAATATTCGGACGCAGATGGACCGACTGCACCAAGGCGTTGATATGGTGGTTGCTACACCGGGGCGTTTACTTGATCATATGGAGAAGGGCACAATTAATCTTTCTCGGATCGAGTTTCTAGTGCTGGACGAGGCCGACCGGATGCTCGATCTAGGCTTTATCGATGATATCCTCAAAGTCGCGGAATATCTGCCTGTAGAGCGTCAGACGCTACTTTTCTCTGCAACATATTCTCAGAGCATCAAACAGCTGGCCGATGAACTGCTAGATGAGCCGCGGCGGATCGAAGTGGCGCGTAAAAATATCGCAGCTGATGCAGTAGCTCAGGTGCTTTATCCGGTGCAGCGTATAAACAAAAAAGATATGCTTTCGGACCTGATTCGCGCCGGAAAATGGACGCAAGTATTGGTTTTCGCCCGTACCCGCTATGGCGCGGATAAGTTGACCGAAGAGTTGCTTTCTGATGGAATTAAGGCTGCTGCTATTCACAGCAATAAAAGCCAGTCCATTCGCACCCGTACCTTAGCTGAATTTAAAAAGGGAGAATTGCGGGTGCTGGTTGCCACGGATGTGGCCGCTCGCGGGCTAGATATTCAAGGATTGCCCCGTGTGGTGAATTACGATTTGCCTCAGGTCGCCGAAGATTATGTCCATCGGATTGGCCGTACCGGTCGGGCCGGTGAGAATGGGGAGGCTATCTCCCTTGTTTGCCCTGAAGAGCAGCCGGTGTTGAAGGCGATCGAAGCATTGTTGCGGCAGGCCATTACCCAAAAGACTCTGCCTGGCTTTCCTAAGGTGGAACTCAAAGGGGGAGGGCGGATCAAAGTCAATCAGGTGACCAACAGGCCCGCCAGCTCACGGAAGGCGCCCGGTAAGGCTAAGAAGGCTCCCGCTAAAGCTAAGAAAGCCACGGCCAGGCCTGCAAAGGCAAAGACGACTAAGGCCAGGGTGAAGAAAAAGACGACTACGACCCCGCGAAAAAAAGCTGAAACCAATTACTTCGCCCCTAAAAACGGTCGCCGGGGAAACAGATCATAATCGCACCCAGTTTATAGTGCTGGCACGGATCTAGCCGATATTGGGAATCCAGCTTCAGTGTTACCGTGTTTCTGCTTGCTCCTCCTTTGGTATATCTCTATAGTTAGTTTTCATCCGGAAGCGGCACTTTTCCCCAATCTCGGCGTCAATCCGCGCCCTTGCGTGTGCGGCGTAAACAACTACGCCTCCGTGCAAGGGCTTGATTTCCTTGACCTTGGAGAAAATTACTCGTTTCCCATATGAAAACGGCACTATGGCCATCCGGAAAGGGCACTGTATCCATCCAAAGTTTCCGGATGGACACTCGTTAGGCGCTAACTTGCAGAAGGGTTGTTTTGTTGACTTATCTATAACAAGCCATTGGCAACAATGGCTTGTTATGTTTCGCAGTTCCGCAGATATGTTCGGTTTACCTGTCGTTCAAGAATTCTGATCGAAAAGCCTGCTTTTCCTGCCTGCTGCATTTTCTTTTTGTCCATTTCCAGTATGCTTCTTTTAGCCGCCTGAGGTTCTTTCGGCCTTTGGGCTGCTCTCTATTCAGTACTCTGGCCGCCAGGTCCGGTCTGGGGGAGTGTTTTGTTCAGTTGCATTTTTAGAGGATTTCATCGTTATGAATATTTCTATTAGTTCGCTTCACCAGGATTGGTTTTCCAATATACGGGGAGACATTCTTTCTGGGATCGTGGTTGCACTGGCATTAATTCCCGAGGCGATTGCCTTTTCTATTATCGCCGGGGTGGACCCCAAGGTGGGTCTCTATGCTTCCTTTTGCATCGCCGTGGTATCGGCCTTTGTCGGCGGTCGTCCCGGGATGATCTCGGCAGCTACCGGCGCCATGGCCCTGCTAATGGTGACCCTGGTCAAAACCCATGGTTTGGAATACCTGTTAGCAGCTACTCTGCTGACCGGTGTGTTACAAATTTTGGCCGGTACATTCCGTCTCGGAACGTTAATGCGTTTTGTGTCCCGCTCGGTGGTTATCGGTTTCGTTAATGCCCTGGCTATATTGATCTTTCTGGCGCAGATGCCGGAACTCACCCATGTGGGATGGCAGGTCTACGCTCTGGTGGCAGCTGGTCTCGGCTTTATTTATCTCTTTCCCTATATCACCAAGGTGATTCCCTCACCTCTGGTCTGTATTGTGGTTCTGACCGCCTTTACCCTCTTTTTCGGCGTTGATGTGCGCACTGTTGGTGATATGGGGGCTTTGCCCGACAGTTTACCGATCTTTTTGTTGCCTAATCTCCCCTTAAACTTTCAAACCCTGGCGATTATCTTTCCCTATGCCATAACCCTGTGTGTAGTCGGTCTGCTCGAATCGATGATGACGGCGACCATTGTTGACGATTTGACCGATACAACCAGCAACAAAAATCGCGAATGCGTCGGTCAAGGGGTATCCAATATCGCTGCTGGTTTCATGGGTGGTATGGCCGGTTGCGCCATGATCGGTCAGTCGGTTATTAATATCAAATCCGGCGGTCGAGGGCGGCTGTCTACTCTTTTGGCCGGTGTTTTCTTATTGATACTGGTGGTCTTTCTAGGCGATTGGGTGGCCCGTATTCCCATGGCCGCTCTGGTCGCGGTTATGATCATGGTCTCTATCGGTACGTTCAGCTGGGATTCGATCCGTAATCTGCGTAAAAACCCCAAGAGCTCCAGCCTGGTGATGGCGGCAACCGTGGTCGTGGTCGTGTCGACCCACAACCTGGCTCTCGGTGTTTTGGTGGGAGTGTTAATCAGCGCTCTGAACTTTGCTTACAAGATTAGTAGAATCCTGTATGTTGGATCAACGCTTTCAGGGGATGGGGTGATCCGACAATATACCGTGGTCGGCCAAATCTTTTTTACATCGGCGGAAAGCTTCATTGCCTTTTTTGATCTCAAAGAGGCAGTGGATAAGGTTCTCATCGACGTTAGTCGCGCCCATTTTTGGGACATTACAGCGATAGGCGCCCTCGATAAGGTTATTCTCAAGTTCAGACGAGAAGGTACCGAAGTCGAGGTTGTCGGTCTAAATAAAGCCAGCGAGACCATGGTGGATCGTTTTGCGGTCCATGACAAGCCCGAGGCTATCGAAAGTCTGATGGGACACTAAAGGAGCTATGCCATGAAAACACGTGTACTCGCTTGTATTGACGGATCCTCCTATACGCCCGCGGTGTGTGATGCTGCAGTTTGGGCGTCACAGCGTCTCGACGCGCCCCTTAAATTTCTTCATGCCTTACAGCGTAAGCAAGAAGTAACGTCTATTGATCTCAGCGGCAGTATTGGTCTTGATGCCAGAGAGTCGCTGCTAGAAGAGTTGGTGGCTCTCGACGAAAAGCGCAACAAACTTGCCATGGAGCGGGGCAGACAAATCCTGTCTATCGCCAAAGATCGTGCTCGTGCCGCCGGGAATGAGTCAGTCGATGGGTGTCAGCGCCATGGCGGGTTGGTCGAAACCCTGACCGAGTTACAAGAAGGGATTCGTCTGCTGGTTCTTGGGCAGAGGGGGGAGGCGGCTTCTGTTGCTTCCGAGCACCTCGGCAGTCATCTCGAGCGGGTGGTACGCACTATGAAGCGCCCCATTTTGGTAACCCCAGCAGAATTCAACGCTCCCAAGCAGGTAATGCTCGCTTTTGATGGTAGCGCCACGACTCGCAAAGGGGTTGATATGGTCGCTGGCAGTCCACTGCTCCGTGGTTTGCCTTGCCATCTGGTGATGGCTGGATCCGACACGGCTGAGAAACGTGCCAAGTTGGAGCAGGCTCGTAAAACCCTTGAAGATGCTGGAATAGAGGCTCCAACTGCGATCGTCCCCGGAGACTCCGATATCGTTCTACGGCAGTATCAGCAAGATAATGACATCGACTTGATCATCATGGGGGCCTATGGTCATTCGCGCATTCGGCGGCTGCTCATTGGCAGCACCACTACCGCAATGTTGCGTCAATCCGTGGTTCCGGTGTTGTTACTGCGTTGAGTTGACTAGCCGGTAGGCCGGAATTAGATATTTTTTCCGGATACCTGCGTCTTCTTCCTATCGATAAAAGCGATATCAACTATGCGCTGGTTCGATATTATCAATTTGACTTATCGCCGGATTTCACTATTATCGAGCCTCGTTAGCAAGTCGTTAAAAGCAGCATACGGGGCGGTGAAATAGTGTTATCCGGCATTGGTAAAATCAAGCTCCTTTCCTATCACCTTCCTCGAATCGCCGTCGGTGGCATCTTCACCTACTCAGGCATCATCAAGCTGGCAGACGTTAAAGGTTTTGCCAATCTGATCTCTCAGTACGATCTAGTTCCCGAGTCGTTGCTGGCACCGGTGGCTGTCGGGCTTCCGGGCCTGGAACTTTTGGCCGGTATGGCCCTACTGTTTGAGATTCCTGGTGCCCTTTCAGTCATCTTCGCTATGCTTCTCATGTTCTGTACCGTTCTTTGGTACGGAATTCTTAAGAATCTCGACATTGATTGCGGCTGTTTTTCCACGTCAGAACTGCAAGGGCAAGATAGCCTGAGGCAAGCCTTGTACCGTGATTTCGTTATGATTGCCGTTTGCGGCAGTCTTTTTTTGCATCGGTTTCTGCGCTTTAAGTGTGAACAGGGGGCCGACTTGCTTATGAAATTTAGAAAAATCATCTAGAAGGGAACAACTATGATTGGAACATGGAGAAGGATCATCCCTGCGACATTGACCCTTTTTGTCCTGGTATTATTGGCGGGAAACGCCTTTGCCTGGGGTACCAAGGAACTGCAGACGGAAAAGATCGCAGCTACCTTTAATGCTGAGGTGCAGCGCGGTGCCTACCAGGTCGTTGTCACTCCGGAGCTGAAGGCATGGATGGATGCTGGCAAGAGCCTGTTGATTGTCGACACCATGCCCTTTGAAGCGAGCTATAAAAAGAATCACATTCCTGGGGCTAAGCAGATGGAATTCCCGATTCCGGAGCTGACCACCCTCGATGAGAAGATGCAGAATGAGCTGCTGGACCTGCTTGGGCCCGATAAGGATCGGATCGTCGTCTTCTATTGCGGATTCACCAAATGCACCCGCAGCCACAATGGGGCCATGTGGGCGGTCAAACTTGGCTACAACAACGTATATCGCATGCCCGGCGGCATCAAGGGCTGGATAGAGTCCGATTATCCGGTGGCCACGGTGCAGTAGCCACGTACAACGGTGTAAATTGCAAAAAAGGGCAAGTCACCGAAGCCGATAGCTGGCTTCGGGTGACTTGACCCTTTTTTGTTGAGGCTATCACTAAATCTATCAGATGGTGATCATCCGGAAGCTCCATAAGAACACCGGGGAGGTTTCCGAGTCGAAAACGAGGGATTTTGCGTTGTGGCAAGGAAAACAAGGGCTTGCGCGGAGGCGTACACCGGTACGCCGCACAAGCAAGTTCGAAGATTGACGCCGCCACGGCGGAAAAGAGCCGTTTTCGGACGGAAACTAGATAACAGTGACCTTCTGTCCTTCATATTCTATAATCTGGCCTGAGCGGATTTTACAGCGTTTACGTAATTCTACTTGGCCGTCGACGGTAACAATTCCTTCAGCGATCTTCATTTTAGCGGTGCCACCGCTGTGGCACATCCCGGTCAGCTTCATCAGGCTGTTTAGTTCGACGAATTCCCGTCCCTGCAGATCAAATTCTTCCATAGCGGTGCCTTTCTTATAGCTCTTTGGACTCATCCGCGCGGTGGCTTCTATTGCCTGCGGTTAGGTTGAGTTTGGGTTTTCCCTTTTTTTGCGATCCAGACAGCATGGCGGTAGCCCCCCTTGCCGTGCCTTTCGCAGCGAACCGTAAAGCCGGCAGCGGCGAGGCGACGTTCGAATCCCGCATCGGGGTTTTCGCCCCAGATGGCAAAGGTTCCAGCGGGTTTAATTGCCGCCCGAGTTCGTTCTATGGCACGGCTGCCATAAATCGGATCGTTGCGCTTATCAGTCTTTGGGTGGGGCCCCCGGTAGAGATCAAGGATCACGGCGTCAAAAGTTTCACTGGGCGATTGCTGGATGAGTTCCGTCACGTCGGCAATTTCGACCGTTACTCGGGGATCGCTTGCGGCCCCATCGGTTAATTCAGCCAACGGTCCAAGACACCACTCATGAATCTTGGGATTTAGCTCGGCCACCACGACTTGAGCAGATTCGGGAAGGACGTCGAGTACCGCCCGCAGGGTGATCGCCATGCCGAGTCCACCAACTAGAACCTTAGGATTTGGTTGATTCAGCAGGCCCTTGCAGCCGAGTTCGCCTAGGGCGATTTCGGAGCGTTGCGCTTTGCTGTTCATCAACACCTGGGGGCCGACGGTGATAAGATAGTCCCCTTTGCCGCGCTGACGCAGTTCAAGAATCCCTTCGTCTTGGGTGTCAAAACGATCGAGTATTTTCCAGGGTAGGGCCATGACTGTTTCCTTCTGCGAGCTGGTTTTCATCAGGAAACGGCCCTTTCCCCCAATCTCAGCGTCAATCTGCATACTTGCTTGTGCGGCGTAAACAGCTACGCCTCCGCGCAATCGCTTGATTTTCTTGACCTTGGAGAAAATTGCTCGTTTCCTATCTGAAAACGGCGCTGTGTCCATCCTGGGTTTCCGGATGAACACGAGCTGGGCAGACACGTTCAATTTAACAGGCGCTGTCGGCCGGCCCGTTACAGGGCCAGACAGGCTTCCCCTTGAAAGTGCTCTTTTCTGATTTTAGCTATATCCGCACTTTCGAGGTATTCGCCAAAGGTCATGGACCGTTCAATAAAGCCCTTTGGTGTGAATTCGACGATACGGTTGGCGACCGTGGAAAGAAACTTGTGGTCATGAGTGGCGAACAGGATCACCTCTGAAAATTCGATCAGCCCTTCGTTGAGGGCGGTGATCGATTCGAGGTCGAGGTGGTTGGTCGGTTCATCGAACACTAAAACGTTTGCTGCCATGAGCATCATTTTGGAGAGCATGCAGCGAACCTTCTCCCCGCCGGAGAGGACGCTGGACTGCTTGGTCGCTTCGTCGCCGGAAAAGAGCATGCGGCCGAGGAAGCCCCGGGCAAAACTTTCCCCTTCGGTGGGGGCGAACTGCCCTAGCCATTGGATAAGGTTCAGGTCATTTTCAAAATAGCGGCGGTTCTCTTTGGGAAAATAGGCCGGGGTGATGGTGATACCGAAGCGAAAACTGCCGCTGTCAGCCTCGATCTCTCCCTCCAGGATCTGAAAGAGGGTGGTCTTGGTCACGCTATCGCCTCCGACAAAGGCGATTTTGTCCCCTTTATTGACGGTCAGGCTGAAATTATCCAGCACCTTGACTCCGTCGACGGTTTTACACAGATCCTTGATTTCAAGAATGATGTCGCCGCAGGGACGCTCCGGGGTGAATACCACAAAGGGGTATTTGCGGGAGGAAACAGGCATGTCTTCGATGGTCAGTTTGTCGAGGAGTTTCTTCCGCGAGGTGGCCTGCTTGGCCTTGGAGGCGTTGGAGCTGAAGCGCTGAATAAATGCCTTGAGGT
This sequence comes from Desulfuromonadales bacterium, assembly GCA_013619105.1. Classification (GTDB taxonomy): domain Bacteria; phylum Desulfobacterota; class Desulfuromonadia; order Desulfuromonadales; family Syntrophotaleaceae; genus Syntrophotalea_A. The sequence goes on along the minus strand of JABXKU010000005.1, from coordinate 52,628 downwards.
CGTTAGCTTTATCGGTGGTCTTGCGGTTTTCTTCTTGCTTCTGCTTCACCACCATCTGGCTGGCCTCGTACCAGAAGTCGTAATTGCCCACATAGACAGTAATCTTGCCGAAGTCAATATCGGCCACGTGGGTGCAGACCTGGTTGAGAAAATGGCGGTCATGGGATACGACAATGACTGTATTCTGGAAACGGGAGAGAAAGTCCTCCAGCCAGTTGATCGATTTGAGATCGAGGTGGTTGGTCGGCTCATCAAGAAGTAGAATGTCTGGATTGCCGAACAGGGCCTGAGCCAGCAGCACGCGGACCTTTTCGCCCCCTTCGAGTTCCTTCATCTTCTTTTGGCGCAGATCTTCGTTGATGCCGAGACCGTTAAGCAGGACCGCGGCTTCCGACTCGGCCTCGTAGCCGTTGATCTCGGCAAACTCGGCTTCCAGCTCTCCGGAGCGAATGCCGTCCTCTTCGGTGAACTCTGATTTGGAATAGATCGCCTCACGCTCGGCCATAATCTTATAGAGCCGCTGGTGGCCCATCATCACGGTGTTGAAGACGGTCTCTTCATCAAAAGCGAAGTGGTCCTGGCGCAGCATGCCAATCCGCTCGCCGGAACCGACCGCTACATTACCCTTGTCCGAGTCGATTTCACCGGAAAGAATCTTTAGAAAAGTTGATTTTCCCGACCCGTTAGCCCCGATAAGGCCGTAGCAGTTGCCGGGAATGAACTTGATGTTGACATCTTTGAAAATGACCCTCTTGCCGTAGGCGAGAGCCACGTTGTTGGCGCTGATCATGGATGTAATACTTTCTGTTTAGAAAATAAAAAACCGCAGGGGTGATTCCTGCGGTTCACGGAACAGCAAGATATACCATCTTATGGTTGTCGCTGGCAACCAAATTCTACTTGTAATTCGCGCATGAAGGGCATCTGTGGTTCGATTTAGCTTTTCTCCTTGGCTAATTGCAAGTACCCTGAGGCACTGCTTGTCATTCTACTCCACTTTTCTATGTAGGGCTGCACAATGGACCGATCTTCTCGCAATCGTCTTAACTTTCGTCACCTTCATCTGTTTGAAGAAGAGACTCTGTTCCATCGTATCGCCCGTGCCGTCTGCCGGGCCGGATGCCTGCCTCGCAAGGAACTTTTTGAGGCATGGGAAATGGCCCGAAGGGTACGACGCCGGTTTCGAGGCGGAAGAGTCGTCGACTTGGCATGCGGGCATGGTTTGCTTGGGCAGATTCTGCTATTGCTTGATAAGGGATCGTCGCAGGTCATAGCGGTTGATCGGAAAGTTCCCGACAGCGCGATGACTCTGGCGGCAGCACTGGAGGATGATTGGCCGCGCTTGAAGGGGCAGGTGCAATTCATTGAAGATAATATTGAGAATCAAGCGTTCACTTCTGAGGATTTGCTGGTTTCCGCCCATGCCTGTGGCACTTTGACCGACCTGGTACTTGAATCGGCCACGGCGGTGGGGGCCAGGGTTGCTGTGCTGCCCTGTTGCCACGATTTAACGAGGTCAGACAATGGTGGTTTACAGGGGTGGATGGACGGTCCCTTGGCCATAGACGCGACTCGCGTGGCTCGTTTGCGCGCTGTTGGCTACCAGGTTACTACCCAAATTATACCAGCCGATATAACCGTTAAAAATCGATTGTTGCTTGCCGAACCAGAATGATTAGCCCCCTTCAAGGTGTCTCAAGTGCATTCAAATAGGTTCCTTTTGGGCCGTATAAATACTCCATTTCACACTTTGCTTGGCCTGTAGTAAGGGGCAGGGTAGAAGGGATTTACAGTGAATCAATCAAATAAAAGTACGCGGCCGGCCAGAAAGCATCAGCCCCGAGGTTTGCCTATCCTGCATGAGGATAAGGATATTATCGTGGTGGAAAAACCAGCGGGGTTGTTGACCATCGGTACCGAGCGGGACAAGTCAAGAACGGCCCATTATCTGCTTAACGATTATGTGCGCAAGGGTAATCCGAAATCGCGCAACAGGGTCTATGTGGTTCATCGATTAGACCAGGACACCTCGGGGATATTGCTGTTTGCCAAAAGTGAACAGGCCAAGAAGTTTTTGCAGGAGCATTGGTCCGAAACAGATAAACATTACCTGGCCATTGTCCATGGCAAACTAAACTCAAAAGAGGGAAAGATATCTACCTGCCTGGCCGAGAATGCCGCGCAGCGGGTCTATTCCACCAGTGATTCCACCAAGGGTAAGCTTTCCCATACGGCCTATAAGGTGTTGAAAGAGTCCAAAGGACTCAGTCTTTTGGAAATCCAGCTTTTGACCGGTCGCAAACACCAGATCAGAGTGCATTTTGCTGAATTGGACCATCCTATTGTCGGGGATAGAAAATATGGTACTGGCGATGGAAGGTCTAAGCGACTAGCCCTCCATGCCAAATCTATTTCCTTTATTCACCCTTTCAATAAACGGCCAATGGTCTTTGACACAGGTATGCCTGAGGACTTTGCCCGGTTGTTGGGTTAGTTCTAGTCTCAAGGGGTGGCAGATGATCGTTGGTCCAGGCTTCTGTTTTCTTGGCATCGATGGCTAAAAGACTAAAGGCGACCGGTTGGTCGCCTTTGACGTTTGCTGGCATTAGGTTTGCAATTAAGCAAGAAAGTTCTTTAGCCCGGTGAAGAAAATTTGGGCTGCGATGGCCGAGACGAATAGGCCGGTCAATTTGGTGAGGATGGTCAATCCCTGTTGACCAAGAAAGCGCTCAAGCCGTCCCGAAACCAACAGCAGGCCTCCGACAGAAAGAACAGCACCCAGCAGGGCCAAGCTGGCCGTAATCTTGTCAGGCAAGGTATTGAGGCCAGCGCCCATGACCAGTAGCGCGCCAATGGTCCCTGGGCCGACGGTAATGGGAATCGCCAGGGGTACCACGGCCACATCCTCCTTCGATTCCTGGGGGGATACGGTGGTCTTTCCTTGGATCATGGCAACTGCCGAAAGGAACAAGACCGCACCGGCACCGATGCGGAATGCGTCGAGAGTAATGCCGAACAGGGCAAAGATATGGTTGCCGAAAAGAAACAAGACAAAGCAGGTTAGAGCCACCGCTACGGTTATCTTGATGGCGGTCCTTTGCCGTTCTACCCGTGAATCATCCTTTGTCAGAGACAGGAAGGCCGAGATGACGAAAAACGGGGTGAAGATCATGAAAAGTTTAAGATAAATATTAACGAACAACGTCAGCATAACGGTCCTCTTTGATATGTGCTCGGTTTCCAGACAGGAATCTAATTAATACCCCTTGAAGGCCATAAAGCCAATTCAAGTTTTTCAGAACATCTCCTCTTCGATCAATGGGAGCTTCTGGGTGAGGTTGGAGTGTCGATGAAGCAGTGGAGTAGGTTCAGGCGGCAGATGAACAACACTGATCCTGACCGGCAGGCTGCGGTGATCTTCGGCCGGGTCAATCAGGACTATTTTAAGCGGTACCATGCAGGACGGCTTGTTTTGATCCCGCAGACAAGGGTTTCGAGTGGGATGTAGACGCGCCTCTTGAAAAATATCCGGGATGGATGCCTGTTTTTTGCAGGACTTGAATACAAGAAGCGGTCGTGTTGTTTACAATCTGCTGGTATCCAAGACTTGTTTGTGGCAGTATTTTAGTGTGGTATTCCATTTGGCGAGACACGCTATTTCTAGTAAAGGGGTAGTGTTTTATTTAAAGGGGCAGAGGGGTTGATGGACAATTATACACTCTCAGAACTTATCGACCTATCGACCATCCAGAAGCTGGCCGAGGCTCATTACCAAATTTCCGGTATGCCCATCGGCATCATTGACGCCATCGATGGGTCAGTCCTCGTCGGCGTCGGTTGGCAGGATATTTGTACCAAGTTCCACCGTGCTAACCCCTCTTCACTCAAAGCCTGCAACGAAAGCGACGATTACATCAAAAGCCATTTAGTCGAGGGTGAAGCCTGTCGATATCTCTGCAAACACGGGCTCTGGGACATCGGCCTGCCAATTGTGGTGGCGAAGCGGCATCTGGCGACTATATTTTTAGGGCAGTTTTTTTATGAAGGAGAGACTCCCGACCGTGATTTTTTCCTTCGGCAGGCGCAACAATACGGGTATGACCTGTCGGAGTATCTGGCAGCGTTGGATCGGGTACCAGTATTTACCGAAGAAAAAGTTGACAGTATTATAACCTACAATAAATCCTTTGCGAAGTTTATTGCCGAACTTGCCGAACGCTCCCTGGACGATTTTTCGAGCAAGGCAAGATATCAGGCGATAGTAGAGGGCTTTGATGGCCTGATATACATTTGTTCGAAGGACTACCGCATTGAATTCATGAGTGGACAATTGGTCAAGAGGACCGGGCGGAATGCAGTTGGCGAAATGTGTTACAAGGTCTTGCACGATTTGGATTCTATCTGCCCCTGGTGCGTCAACGATCGGGTGATGGCAGGCGAAACAGTCCGTTGGGAAGTTCAGTCCCCCAAAGACGGGCGCTGGTATTATGTGGTCAATGTCCCTATCCGCAATGCGGACGGTTCCATGTCCAAGCAGGCCATGGTCATGGACATCACCGAACGCAAACAGATGGAAACTGAACTGCAGGATAAGAACCGCGAACTTGAGAGCTTTACTTATACTGTTTCCCACGATCTGAAGAGTCCGCTCATCACTATCAGGGGCTTCGCGGGTGCTATTAAAAAAGATATTATGACCGGCAGAAATGACCGGATTGATGAGGATCTGAATCGAATTTGCAATGCTGCGGATAAAATGATGACTCTGCTCGACAACCTGTTGCAACTCTCCCGTATTGGACGGGTCATCAATCCAGCTGAGTTGGTCGATATGACCGACCTGGCCAAAGAAATTGTGGCTAACCTGTCGACCATTTTGCAGGCAGAGAATGCTCAGGTATCTGTGCAGTCCGATTTGCCGACTGTTTCCTGTGACCGGCTGCGAATCCTGGAGGTGTTGCAGAACTTCATCGAGAATGCGCTCCAATACCGGGGCCAGCAATCGGAACTGCAGATCCACATCGGCCTGCGGGAAGAGGGGGCGAAACAGGTGTTTTTTGTGCGGGACAACGGTGCGGGTATCGACCCTAAATATCACCAGCACATTTTTGGCCTGTTCAACCGGCTTAACCCCCAAGTTCCCGGCAACGGTGTCGGACTTTCACTGGTTAAGCGGATCATCGAGGAGCACGGGGGCAGCGTATGGGTCGAATCGGCAGGGGAAGGCACAGGAAGCACATTCTGTTTTTCGCTTAATTGAGAATGTTGAGCCCACTTATTTGGGTTCCCAAAGTTGATTCTCCTTCGAGGAAGGATGCGAATGACAAACAAAAAATCTTTTACCATTCTGCTGGTGGAAGACAACATTGATCATGCGGAGATGGTTATCCGCAACCTCGAAGAAGTTCCTCTGTCACACACGGTTGTCCATCTGGAAGATGGTGAAGCTGCCCTGGATTACCTACATGCCCGAGGAAGCTTTAGCGATCGAGAGCCCGCTGAACTGCCACATTTGCTGCTGCTGGATCTGCGACTGCCCAGGCTGAGCGGATTAGAAGTTCTCGCCCGGATCAAAGGAGACGATCGGTTGCGGGCATTGCCCGTTGTAGTACTGACCACCTCGGACGCTGAAACCGACGTCGCGCAGGCTTACGCCCGTTACGCCAACAGTTTTTTGACCAAGCCGGCCGACTTTGCTGAATTGGGGCGAATGTTGAAGGATGTGGTGTTCTATTGGCTGAACTGGAACAGACTGTAGGGCTGACCCGATAGCCTGTTTCATTTTATGTTGTCAATGTCTATGACAAAGGAGTGCCGATGCTGACCGATAATCCTTCTGCGCCGTTTATTTTAATCGTGGAAGACGACGACGATCACGCTGTACTGATCACACGCTCTTTCGATTCTTCACCAGAAGAGTACCGTTTGGCGGCGGCAATGGACCTGCACGCTACCCGGCAGGTTCTGTCAGGAGATTCCCCTGATCTTGTTTTGGCCGACTATTGCCTTCCGGATGGAAACGGTAGCGATTTGTTGAAGATGGTAAAAGGAGTCTGTCCAGTAATCATAATGACCTCCCAGGGCGATGAACAATTGGAAGCAAAATTAAAAGAGGCTGGCGCTTGGGATTACGTGGTCAAGTCTGAGGAGGGTTTTGCCGCCATGCCTCACGTCGTAAAGTTGGCTATGCGTCAATGGGCCAGTGTCCGGGAGCGTTAGGGGGGCTGAGAGCATCTCGACCAAAGGGAGCAGCGGTTCTGACGGATAACTTCTTTGCATCGTTCATATTGAAAATGACAAAAGCCCGGATTTAACCGCCGATTGATCGGCAATATGTCGGGGCAGATGCTGTTCGGGTTTTGATCCGGTAAAAACGCAAAATCCCCACTCGAAAGTGAGGATTTTGGCAACTGATTTTTGAAGTCCTGCCGTATTTTCTTGCAGGCTTTTTGCCATAAAGCTAAGGCAGTGCTTAGTGTTTTGCAGGCATCTCCATCGCCTTTTCGGCATCGTCCATCATTGCTTCGGTGCCTTCGGCAGCCTGGTCAACCATTCCCTGACCTTCTTCCATCACTGCTTCACCGGCTTCTTCCACCATGGTCTGACCTTCCTCAACCAGCTCCTTGCCAGCTTCAATGGCTTGATCAGCGGTTTCTGCAACCGCGGCTGTAGTATTATCCACGGCCTGCTGGGCTGCCTGCTCAATATCCGTTGCGGTGGCTTCGACAGCGGGAGTTTTCTCCGCTGGAGCGACGGGCTCTTCCTTCTTGCAAGCGGTAGCAAAAACCAAAAGCGACAGTACACCAACTAGAATCAAAAGTTTTTTCATGCGTTTCTCCTTCAAAATTAGGTGAGCAGGGGTTGTAATGCCTTGGTGGCGATGGTCGTCGGGCAGAAATTGCCCTGATGCTTTGTGTTAAATTAACCGAAATTGCGTTGCAGATCAACCGCTATCGTAACGGTGTTCTATACCGTAACCGGTTGAATATATTTATATGGTCTGGTAAAGCTTAGTCCTCCTAGCGGTTGCTGAAAACTTTGAGCACCGCAATTTCTGCCTGACGGGCAAAGTCGATACAATCGGCTAGAATGCAAGCCGCTTCTTGGGGCTGTGAAATCCCATACTGTTTTCACTGGAAATGAAATCTCAGCGCTTCTGACCGCGGCGGAGCAGGCGTCAGGCTTCCTTCATTTGCTCTTCGCTGGCGCCGGCCTGTTAGGCTGCGACAATTCTATAGCCGAAAGAAAGGCTTGCTGGCTCTAGGGGGGGCAGTGAGTTGCGCACCCAGAGGTCGAAGATCTTGACACGGCCCTGACGGATATAGGCATGTGACCATCTGCGTAGGAGACGCCTGCGCGAGCGTTATTTCTGGTACCCCACAGCTTGAATTCGGGGAGTTGCATCTTCAACACCGGGGCACCGGTCTCCTTGGGAGTCCCGTCTTTAAAAATTGGGTTTTTTGCTGTTGGCAGCCGGTTGAGGTTTTGTTACAGTCCCTAGCATGGATAGTAACCTGGCGATAAAAATGTGCCCTCTCTTTGCCGGCCTTAATAACGGGGATCTAGCTGCGCTGCTGAAAATTTCCCGCAGAAGCGAGGTTCCTAAGGGCACAATCCTTTTTTCTGAAGGGGAAGACGCCCGGGGTTTTTATGTGCCGGTATCGGGTAAGATCAAGATTTACAAGGTGACTCCGGAAGGGCGGGAGAGGGTGTTGCGTATCGCCGAGCCTGGCCGCACTTTCGCCGAATCGGCCATTTTCGATCTCGGTATCTATCCGGCCAACGCCGCTACTCTAGAACGGTCGATCTTGCTCTTCTTTCCCAAGCAGGAAGTACTTCATCTGTTAAAGAGCAATGTTCATTTGGCGATCAACATGATCGGTGGCATCTCCCGTTTGCTACGGGAGTTCATGGATCAGATGGAAGCCATTGCCTTTCGCGATGTTCCTTCACGCCTGGCCCGATATCTGCTCGATCTGGCAGAAACAAGTGGAAACCGGGTCGAATTGCCTCTATCCAAGACCCAGTTGGCGGTCAACCTAGGCACGGTCAGCGAAACCTTATCCCGTACCTTTCGTAAAATGGTAGACGACAAGTTGATTCGTGTTCAATCCCGCACCATTGATATTCTCAATATCGATGGTCTGGTCTCTTTGGCCGACCGCTACAAAGAATGATAGTGTCGCAAAAGTGCACCACCTACGTTGCAATGTTTTTTCAGAACTTTGACGACTATACGACGTATGTCTTCACCCCTGAAAAACCGCGACAACATGTCGGTCGAAATTCTGTTTAGCCATCCTGTAAGTTTTTGGAAATGTATCAAGAATAGATCATTCAGCAAGTGGCGTGATGGCAATAAACTCACCCGCTGTTTTTTTTTGGAGACAACATGGTAGTCAGTCGCACTGCGTTGACCGTTCGTTATGCCGAAACCGATGCGCAGGGCATCGTTCATCATGCCAACTATCTGGTCTGGTTCGAGGAAGGTCGCTCAGATTTCTTGCGGCAGCAGGAATTCTGCTACAGCGATCTGGAAAGGGCCGGCTATTATGTGGTCGTAGCCGAGGCCGAAGTTCGTTACCGGGCTCCGGCATTTTACGAGGATCGCCTGATTGTCGAGACGACCTTGTGCAGATTGCGTCGCAAATTGCTTGAATTCCGTTATCGGATCCTCGATTCGGAAGACAGGTTGCTGGTCGAAGGCCGCACCTTGCATATGATATTGGGACGGGACCGCCGGCCAACCAGTTTGCCTCAGGAGTTTATTAATCGTCTGCAGGGTACCCTTCAGCAGGGGCGGGGCTAATATGATTAACGGCTTGACTAAGCCGGAATCAATTGGTATAAGTGCAGGCATAACGGGCGTTTAGCTCAGCGGGAGAGCACTGCCTTCACACGGCAGGGGTCACTGGTTCGAAACCAGTAACGCCCACCATGAAAATATTGAGGCAGCGAGTTTAGACTCGCTGCTTTTTTTTGTTTTTTATAAGTGATATTTGCTATCAGGTGTATTTCCTGTTTAGCAGAATTTGTCGCCGATTGATGACAGGCGACCTGGAAGATGGCAAGGGCAAGGCCCTTGTAATTTATTTCACTGGCCCGGTGAAAACCCAGTCATTGTTTTGAACCGCCCGGTGGCAGTTGATGCAGCCATCGATCCTGCCTTCGGCCAAAATGGTTTGGTCCGGTGAGTACTTAAGCCAAAACCAGTCACCCTCATCCGGATTATAGCCAGCGCGGCGATACATCACGGTAACTGCTGCCAGCTCTTTTTCTGGTGAATAATTCTCTTTAACGATGATGGCTCCGTCCGGCAGTTTTCCTCTTTTGTTTTGCAGAGCTGCCGACACTGGAGGGCTCACATAAGTGGTAAGGTAAGCTCCGTGTGGGTGTTGCCCCTGGTATAGAGCCTCTTTGCCTGGAAACATAGGCCATTGCCGGTAGTCCTGGGTTACCGTTATGAGCTCAATCAGAGTCCGTCCGTCAGCGTCCGGTAGGGCTGCCGCTTTCTGGTCAGATGGTTGTGTCGGCGGTGCCTCGTTCTGTTGCTGGCAACCACTGACCAAGCTCAAGCAGAGGATTAAACAGGTTAGGGTAAGTCGTCGGATCATGGTGGTCATCTCCTTGGAAAGTCGGTCCAAATTGACTGGAAGCTTGGATGAATTCTAGCAAAGCGGTATACTTAGTCAAGTTGTCAATACTTTCCCCTTTTTGGCTCCGTATGGAGTATTCGGTTGCTAAACAAGGCCATTGGTCCTTTTGTGCATTTCCCTGAACCACTTATTGGACTATATAGTGCAGGTCGCATTTAATGGTTTTATTCCAGGCCCTCATTCCTTTTGAACTATCAGGATTCCGTTATGAATATGTTCCGTTCCTCTAACTTTGTGCTTCGCTCATTGATCGTTTTGCTGGTCGGCCTAATGCTGCTTGGGGTGGGTTCAAGTTCGGCTGGTGTTTCTCGGGATGCCGAAAGCTTTGAGATCAACCGTCAGCGCTTGCTGGCTTATTTGCTTTCTCAACAGTTGACTCAGAATCACTATCGCGATCAGGCCCTTGACGACCAGTTCTCCGCGGCGGCTTTTAAGCTTTACCTGCAACAGCTTGACAGTCAGAAGCGGTTTCTGCTTAAAGAAGATGTGTTGAGATTGCAGGCCTATGAACAGAAGGTCGATAATGAGGTGCTTAGTGGCTACTTGGAGTTGCCTGAGGTCAGTGCCGTTTTGCATCGGAAACGCATCGACGAGGCTGAAATACTCATTCGTCAGATTATGGCCGACGGATTTCAGTTTCGCACCCGCGAGACCTTGCAGATTGATCCAGAAAAGCTGGGTTATTGTCAGAATCGCTCTGAATTGCGTGAGCGTTGGCGCAAAGTGTTAAAATATCAGGTATTTAGCCGTTATCTAACGTTGCTGGAGGAACAGGATAAAGCAGTATCAAAGGCGACTGAGATGCCGAGTGAGTATCGTATCGATACCAAGTTAATGGCTACAGCCAGCGATAAGGTTTTGAAATCGATGGAACAGTTGCTGTTACGATTGCGGCAGATTACACAACGGGAGTATGTCGATCGCTATTTCGACGCCGTGTGTCGCGCCTTCGATCCGCATACTAATTATCTTGCGCCGGCGGAGGAAGAAGAGTTCGAAATCAGCATGAAAGGATCATTGGAAGGGATCGGTGCCACCCTGCAACAGGATGATGGGTTTATCAAGGTTATAAGCATCATCCCGGGCAGCCCAGCCTTCCGCCAGGGGCAGTTGCAGGCAGAGGATGTTATCCTGAAGGTCGCTCAGGGAACTGCCGAGCCCATTGATATTGTAGATTCCAGGTTGCGGGATGCCGTCCGTCTCATTCGGGGTAAAAAAGGTACAGAAGTGCGTCTCACTGTGCGAAAGCCTGCTGGTATTCAACAGGTTATTCCAATTGTTCGAGATGTCGTACAGATTCAGGAATCATTTGTCCGTTCGACTCTGCTTAAGGGGCCTGCCGAGCGTGGAGGAAACTTCGGTTATATCCGCATTCCCACCTTTTATCGAGATTTTTTCGACCATGACCAAGACAGTACACCGCGCAATTGCACTGATGACGTTCGGGCGGCTCTGGAGAAGCTAAGTGGTAGCCAAATCGATGGTCTGGTCATCGATTTGCGTAATAATGGAGGTGGCGCCCTGACCGATGCCGTACAGATTGCCGGGCTCTTCGTCAACCAGGGGCCTGTGGTACAGGTCAGAGACAGTGCTGGGCGCATTGCGGTACTTAAGGACAAGGATCCGGGGGTCGCTTTCGATGGCCCAATGATTGTTCTGGTCAATCGCTTCAGTGCTTCCGCCTCTGAAATTCTTGCGGCCGCTCTACAGGACTATCGTCGGGCCCTGGTGGTTGGTGACCATGTCACTCATGGCAAAGGAACCGTGCAGACAGTTCTTAACCTTGACCGCGCTTTACCGCCGAAGAGCATGGATGAGTATCGTCCCCTGGGTGCCATGAAATTAACATTGCAAAAATTTTATCGTGTTAGTGGTGGTTCTACACAAGTGCAGGGGGTTGAACCGGATATCTTGCTTCCCGATCCGCTGCCCTTTGTCCAGAGTGGAGAGCGGTATACCGATTATGCTCTGCCATGGGATACCATTGCACCGGTTTCCTATACGCCCTGGCAAGCAGCCTCTTTTGATGTTGATGCTTTACGAGCAGCCAGCCAAAAGAGACTTGCCAGCTCTCCTCGCTTTAAGGTCCTGACAGAGCTACGTAAACGAAGTCAGGATCGAGGTGGAATTACGGCACGCTCCCTGGATTTGGCCGATCTATGGCAAGAACACAGCGAGCTTATAAATGCTCAACAGATGGATGCAGCGGTTAAGTCTGAGAAGCAGGTGGAGGAGGAGCCAATAGGGGATGGTTGGTTGGCGCGTATAGAAAAAGATCTGTTTGTTGGTGAAGCGGTGCAGATTCTAGGCGACTTGAGGGGGCGTGAGTCCTTTGGCAATCGTTTGACAAAAACTACAGAAATGGGCCGTTAGGCGCATATGTTGGGATTTCCGTAAAAAAGAAATCTGTTCAAGTTTTTATCTTATGGCCTTGTGGTCACATGCATCCTGGGAAATGAAAAAATTTGAAATTCGAAAGTTTTTGTCTGTCGAGGCATGGAAATTGCTGTTAAATGGTTTATTCTTTACCCAGGTTTCTAGATACTAGTTCCGGATGAGACATCGTAGTTTGACGATGCCGGGTATGTAAAAAAATGTTTTATCAAATGCCGATTAAGGAGCGTATTGATGAAGAAGACCATTCTGCTGATAGTGGGCCTTAGCGTACTTTTGTTGTCCGGTTGCAGCGGTTGCAACAAGGCCAATTGGTCGGAACAACTGGTGTTGGGTCACATGAATACCATACAAAAGACCCAGTATCTGAAAGATGTCAAACAGAATTTGATCAACTTTAGAACTACCGTAGTCGACTTGCAAAGTCACCGCCCGCCCCGTCAGCCAGACGAAGAAACCGCTGGTTGTCAGCGCGAAGGGTTTCGTTGCGAAGTGGCTCGTTACGTAGAAGTCCACGTCATGCCTATCCTTAACGACGGCGAGGCTTTGCAGAACCTGGAAACCCGTCTTGAGGTGGCCAAGGTGAATCTATTGAGTGCCTATGCCTTGTATGAAACAGGAAGTATCGGTCAAGCACGCAAGCTGCTAAAGATTTACGACAAACGCTATCGCAAGGATGTTTCTATCCAAACAGCTATGATCGATAGCCGCGATATGGAATTTGCGACGCTTGGCAAGGCTGCTCAAAATCTGCGTTCAAAGCTAATCAATTAATATCATTTCGAATTTCAACAGCAGCAGTTAAGGGGACTAACAAGACATGTTTAATGCCCTATCCGAATCAATCATCAATACCTTGACCTATCTTATTAACACCTATTCCGGTCTGTTGCAGGTAACCGTCTACTTCATCATGCTTTGCGTATTCGGATTTGCGATCATCAAGTGCTACATTTCTTTCTGTGCGCTAGCCTCTTTTGATTTTAAGGTCATTAAGAACCGCAAACAGCTGCATAATTTGCCCGCTAATTTGCGCACTCCGGTGATGATCATCGCCGCGTCCTTTTTTGACAAAGCTAAACAACATTATTTGAATGAGAACGATAAAAACCCGGCTTCGGAAAAGGTCATTCCGCCTGATGCCTTTATCCGAGATGCTGCTTTTCAGTTCAGTGAACGTTATTTTGAGGAGAAATTCCTTTCACCTATCGGCATGATGGCCAATCTGATGCCCCCGTTGGGGTTTATCGGGACCATCATCGGTATGGTCGTTCACTTTCTGTCAAATAGCGGCACCCTAAAGAGTGATTTGGCCATCGCAGGTATTGCTACAGCTCTGTATACGACTTTTATAGGATTGGTTTGCTTCACTATCCTTGAGTTCCTTAAAAAAGTTTTTTATGGTCTGTTGCACAAGCGCATCGATCAGGGGCTGGCGGCCGTCGCCAAATTTGATCAGGACTAATCGGAGTATAGGTGCAGGATGAAAAATAATAACGGTCAAACTTGGCTCTTTTCTTTTACCGACTTAGCCTTTCTACTGTTGATAAGCCTGAGTACCATTCCGGTGGCTGACAGTGTCACTATTCGTTTCTCTGAAATGGATGTGCCTGTGGTTCCGGAAAGTCAACAACTTGGGGCTCTGGGTCAGTTACGGGAAGTCTGGGAACTTCAGGTGCATCCCGTTTCGAAAGAGTATCCGGTACCCTATAAAATAGCTCGTTTCGGCCTAGCGAGTCAGGTGGATGGTGAGGAAGTAAAGCTGCTGGCTGCCGAGCAACTTTTGGGTGAGTTAGCAAATTTAAAAGCTCGAAATATCCGGCCTATTTTATTGCCTGAAAAGACCTCGCTTACCCAAGACTTGCTCTACGCTGCCGGTTCTATGGCCAAGGTATGGGGTAAAGAGTACGGCGAGGCGGTGGTGCAGCCGGAAATTCTCGAGGAAGGCCCTTAGCCATGGAATTTGGCAAGGAGAGCCTTTACGGATGGGGAGTTTGCCAGGTGCCGATGCCCCGTGCCTGCAGCGACATCTATGTCGACCGGCGTTGTGCGTCAAAGGCAGTGGCCTTTCCCGAGCGGCGAACCAATTGGATATTTCGTCCGTTCACAGTTATATTTGCCACCATTCTGAGGGAAGACTTTCCTGCTATGCAGGCGGTTTTAGTGGTACTGACCGCACTATTGATGCTGCTTATTTTTGGTCTGGTTATCCTTCCAGAACCTCCTTTGGTTGAAACTCCTGTTCCAGAGCCAGTTGAGATTGTCCTCAGGATGTTGGAAGAACCCCTGGTCGAACCTCCCCCAGTGGCCACACCGATAAAGGTTCAAACCCAGCCTGAACCCCTGCCGGTTCAAGTTAGGCAGCCTGTGCCGCCGAAGCCTGTTGTTAAAAAGGTGCAGCAGCCCCCGAAGATACTTTCCTTGCCGCCTGCAAAGGTGCTTCCTAGGCCCCGCAAAACACCAGCCAAGGTGGTGCGCCCTGTTGAAAAGCCGATATTGATGCCGCGAAAAACCGTTACCTTAGCGGTTCCTGTACGGCAGGCTCCGGTGCTGACGACCCCAGCACCATCTCGTCAGGCCAATCAATACACGGTCACCACAACTTCGCAGCCCCGTTTGGTCTCTGTGCGGCCGGTACTAGGAAGTCGTTCAAAGGAAAGTCTTGTGGTTACGCCCAGGGCCACCCCAGCCGTTGATTACAGTTTAAAGCCGAGTGCCTCCGGCCAGCCGGCTCTGGTACAAAGCAAACAGTTTGCCCCGACTGCTTCGGGAACAACGGTCGACTTACCGAGCACCAGCCGGTCCCGTAGTGATTTTTCCATACCGCGCAGTCAGGGAGGGCACGCCGTGGCTCGAGCTGGTCGCTCCTTTGCTCCTGAACCGGGACAGAGCCCCGTCAAGATTGCTGCGGTAGGTCAGGTAGGCGGAAGCTATGCAACCTCCGGTACCCAGCCTGCTGCCCCTTCGGTCAGTGGTGAAATTGGCGGCTTTTCCGGACCTTCAGCAGCGGTTTCGGTTCAATTGCCCACTGCTTCTGGACAGGGTGTGCCCGCCGTATCCAGCTCTCTGGAGACAACCGGTGGCGGTGGTCCTCCCAGTAGTGCTGTAAACTTTGTCGGAGATGGTGAAGCTTCCGGTGATCCAAATCTGTTTGTCAGCCTTAATCAGCTGGCCGCCTGTGTCGACCAGAGCGAAGAGGACCGTTTGCGTACCGAACTGGCTATTCGCCTAGACTCCAACATTGTGTATCCCTGTGGGCAGATGAAGTTTGATATTAAAAATGTGGAAACCGGACAAACCGTGTGGATGCGGATCTACAATCCACAAAACTTTGCTGACCGATGTGCCGCGTTACTTTCAGCTATAGAATGTATCAACCATTCCGAATAGTGAGGAAGCCTATGAAATTGTTCAGAGTCATTTTGATTGTACTGTTTGTTTGTCTGGTTCCCACGCTGGGCATGTCCCAAACAGCAGGGGGGCAATGGGATAACCTGCTCGATGTTACCTATCGCTTCAGTTGGTATCCGCAAGAGGACCTGCAGCAGTTACTTGCTGAAAAGGGAGCAGAGTACGGTCAGACGCTGGAAGGGTACCGAGACCAGTTACGACAGGATCTGCAGATCAAGACGGGTGCAGAGGATCGTATCGATGGGCAATTAACCGCAGAAGGAAAGCAATGGAAGAAATATTATCATCTTTCATTGGCTGAGTTCTGTCTCTATCTCACCAGTGGCGAAGAGTTGCAGTTAGAGAATGCTCAATCTGTGATGGAAACCTTGTCGGGCAAAGCGCAGCAGCCCGATGTGGCCTTCTGGCTGCATTTGTATTTTGCTTACCAGCAAATGCATGCCCAGAACGACCAGGGCTTTTGTAACGCCGTGTATGACCTGTGGCAAAATGTTGTGCTTAGGCTGGAGGTCGACAACCTGCGTATCCAGCGTGAGATGGGTAAAGCCGGTTTCGTCAAAAGCCTTCCTTACTTATATGAAAACATGGCACATCTGATTATTCGTCGAGCCATTGTCGAAGAGCAGATTCCCGGGTTGTCTTCCCTCGGGGTGATCGTATTGTCGATGAATGACAAGCTGACCGTCGAGAACGGTTATGGGACCGTGGTCGAAGCAACGGTGGAACGGATGCGGGGTCTCAATTCCGATAATTACAACCTCAACTTCGCTGTAGCCTTTCTAGAGGCCATCGCCAGCCGCAATGCTTTTGAGGGCGAAGAGAATCCAGATCAGCTGGTCGCCAAATACCAGCGGGCCGAAGCCTTTTATCGCCTAGCCTGGAAATGGGCGGATAGCCGTAAGGGGCAGGCCGCCGTGCTCAGCCAGCACATGGGTTTTACCACCTATGTTACGAGGCGCCTCAGTGATGCCAACGATCCATTAACCAACGAGCCTTTCTTTAAAGAACTGCCCTCAACGGCCGATCGTCAACTGGACCAGGCTGTTGACCTCTATAACCAATTGGCCTATGCGCGGGGTCGCGGTGGGAAATATACCTCGGCTGGTTTCTATGAGTATAAAAACTATCTGGCCGCCATGCACAAACTTTGGGATTCTACGGCCAAGTTGAGTATTATGCTGTCCGGCTATTACGAGGGGACCCGTCAGGCGGTTCTGCATGGGCAGATCTTTCCCGCTGAAAGTCCGCTTCTGAAATATCTTGCCCTGTTTGAACAACATGCCCAAAGCGACATCGATATCGTGCCGGACAATGCCTATTTTTTAGCGGCTTTTGCAGCGGGTGAATTGGCCGATCTCTATCGCAAATTAGGTGACTATTCGACAGGTGCTCAGGCCAGCGAGCTCTTTTTTACTTATCAACTGCAGGCGGTGGAAATCTTTCCCATTGATATCGTCGGCATCCTGCAGCTGGCCTATCAGGCCAATCAGGATGGCCGGGTCGAAGATTATTTCCACTACACCAGCAAGATTGGGCGGCAGCTCAAGGATTTGGCTGTCGAGCATAACGGTTCAGGGGGCAATTCAGGCAATTACCCGACTATCGTTGGGCATATGTATAAAGACATCCCACAGGTTATGGCCAATGCCTACTCCTTGGTCAATTTTATTCAGGAGGCCGGTGGGACGGAAGAGGGCATGTACCGCAAGGCTCTGGCTATGAACCGTGTATTGCAGGTGATAGAAAACCAAACCAGCGCAGAATTCCTTGAACGGATGATGCTGGCCCTTGGCCAAGCCGACTTCAGCGAAGGGGTTATCGTCCTTGACCCACAGATGGGGGAGGACATACCGGCCGCTCAATTCGCCAAAATTCAGGGAATTCTGAGCGAAGTTTCGGGTTATCGCTATGGCCGACTCAAAAACGAGCTTTACGCTTCTTTGAGCAGCCCGATGCATAAGGTATTGCGCAATCTTTATTATGAGGTACCTTACCAGCAGCATCAATATCCGCAACTGCTAGAGAGTGTTCATCCCGGATCCTAATCTTTGCTTCGATGAGGAGATTTATAAGTTTTTACCCTTGACACTCGGAAAGCGATTTGATATCAATACCGGGCTCTTGAGGAGCCACAGTTTGTCCTTAAGGCCCCGTCGCCAAGTGGTAAGGCAGAGGTCTGCAAAACCTCCATCGCCAGTTCGAATCTGGCCGGGGCCTCCAAATAAAAGAAAAGCCAGCTTTCGAGCTGGCTTTTTTTTGTTTGGTCGCCAGAATCCCGATGGTTGAAGTGTTCCTGCTGTGCAAGAAGCTCCAGGTTGGCTCATCACTAAAGGGGTGGTAAAATAGCTAAGGAATGTCCATCTGGAAACTTCGGCTGGACACAGCGCAGTTTTCATCGGGGAAAAGGGTCGTTCCAGGTGAAAACTAAAGAGTGGAAGGTCTGTTGCCCGTCCGCTGATAGCAGGACGACGCCGGGAGGAACCGATGCACAGAACGGCAGCTGTGGCCGGACAATTTTATGCCGGTCAGAAAGAGGCCTTGCGCGAACAGGTCAGCAACTTTTTAAAACAGAACCTTGAGCCCCAGCAGGCCGTCGGCGTCATGGTGCCCCATGCCGGCTATGTCTACTCTGGGGCCATTGCTGGGCAGACCTTTGGTCGCGTAAAGGTTCCCGGCCGGGTTGTGCTGCTTGGGCCTAATCACACCGGTTACGGAGCCGCACAGGCGGTTTATCCCGCAGGCAGCTGGCAGACTCCCTTGGGGGATATTCCCATCGACAGCTGTTTGGCCCGGCAGATTATCGCCGAATGCGGTGAGGCTACCGGCGATGAATTGGCTCACCGTTACGAACACTCTTTAGAAGTTCAGGTGCCCTTCATTCAGATTAAGGCTCCTCAGGCACGGCTGGTTCCAGTGTGTCTTGGCCATGCGCCTCTGCAAACGTTGCTTGATTTTGGCCAGAGTCTCGGGCGGCTGTTGGCAGCCCAAGCTGAGCCGACGTTGCTAGTTGCCAGCTCCGATATGACCCATTTTGAATCGGCTGAATCCGCTCGTCAGAGGGACATGCAGGCTCTGCACAAGATTTTAGACCTCGATGCCGAAGGTCTTTACCGGGTGGTAGCCGCCGAGGGGATTAGCATGTGCGGTGTGGTCCCCACTGTAGTCATGCTTGCTGCCGCCAGGGAACTAGGTGCCCGTAAGGGTACTCTGGTGCGTTACGGAAATTCTGGAGAAACCACCGGTGACAATGCCGAAGTTGTCGGATATGCCGGCGTGGTTATCACCTGAGTTTTTATCCGGAAACGGCCCTTTCCCCCAATCTCGGCGTCAATCTGCACGCTTGCGTGGCAGCCGAAAAGCCTTGTCAATAACCGCTTATTCTATTATAAACCAGGGGGTCGCCCTAGGGCGGCCCCTGTCTTATAAACCCTTTCGTTTCTTCTCCCAGGAGTAAAGCATGTCTGAACTGCGCGTTCGTTTTGCCCCCAGTCCTACAGGGTTTTTGCACATCGGCGGTGCTCGCACGGCACTGTTCAATTATCTGCTGGCCCGCAAAGAAAAGGGCTGCTTTGTATTGCGCATTGAAGATACCGATGTTGCCCGCTCCACTGAAGAGTCGGTCGATGCGATTTTGCAGGCTATGAGCTGGCTCGGCCTGAGTTGTGATGAGGGACCTTACTATCAGTCTCAACGTTTCGATCTGTATCGGACCAAGGTAGAGCAGTTGCTTGCTTCTGGGCACGCCTATCGGTGCTACTGTACCGCAGAAGAGCTCGACGCCAAGCGCAAGCTCGCCGAGCAGGAGAAACGCAAACCCAAATACGACGGCACATGCCGTATCCGTCAAGATGTTCCGGCAGCTAGTCCCTTTGTCGTTCGCTTTCGTGCGCCGCAAGAAGGAGCGACCAGCTTTAACGATCGCATCAAGGGCACCATTACCTTTCAAAACGAGGAGCTGGATGACCTGATCGTTCAGCGTACCGACGGCACACCAACCTATAATTTGGTCGTGGTGATCGACGATGCCGAAATGGACATCAACCTGGTGATCCGAGGTGACGATCACATCAATAATACGCCTCGGCAGATTTTGCTCTACCAGGCTCTCGGCTATGCTGTGCCCGAATTCGCCCATGTGCCAATGATCCTTGGAGCCGATCAGAAGCGCCTATCTAAGCGGCATGGCGCCACTTCGGTGATGGCCTATCGGGATCTTGGTTACCTGCCCGAGGCGATGGTTAATTACTTGGTTCGTCTGGGCTGGTCCTTTGGCGACCAAGAAATCTTCTCCATGGATGAATTAATAGAGAAGTTCAGCCTGGACAATGTGGGCCGTTCGGCCGGGGTTTTCAATCCGGAGAAACTCTTGTGGCTCAATGCACATTACATCAAAAACGGCGATCCCCAACGTCTGGGTGATTTGCTGAAAGAATACCTGGCTGTCCAGGGAGTCAACTGTGATGGTGGTCCGCTGACCGCAGAGGTGGTGAAAACCCTGCAGGAGCGCTGCAAGACCATGGTTGAGATGGCCGAACAGGCCGCTTATTACTATTGCAGTGAGGTCGAATTCGACCCCAAGGCCTCGGCCAAGTTTCTCACCGAAACTCAGCAAGTGGTCTTTGCCTCCACTTTGGAGCAGCTCGGAGCCCTCGACGACTGGCAGGCCGAACCCATTGAAGAAGCCCTCGGCAAGGTGATGGAAACGACCGGATTGAAGTTTGGTAAGATCGCCCAGCCTCTGCGAGTGGCGCTAACTGGCAACACGGTTAGCCCCAGTATCTGTCATGTTATGGCGGTCATGGGCAAGGATATGGCCCTGACGCGGATAGAACGTGCCGCGGCAAGTTTGTCCTGATATTGTTGCTTACAAGCCTAGCGCCCGGGAGTTTAATCTCCCGGGCGTTTTTGTTCAAAGGAACGGAGCGCTCAACATTGCCGGTTTCTTAGGGTTGGCGTTTTCATCGAAAAAAGAAAAGCCTACCGTGTAGGTTTCTTATGGCGGCTGCGCCCACGTGGTGATTAGTTTTTAACGATTCGATGTTTTGCCAGACAGGAGGCAACAATCAATGTCCAAGCGAGCAGAAACAATCTATCTAAAAGACTATGCGTCGCCGGCTTATCAGGTCGATTCCATCGAATTATGTTTCGAACTGGGGGAAGAACACACTCAGGTGGTTAGTCGCTTGGCCCTACGGCGTCAGCCAGGGGTGGCTAAGGAACAACCGCTGGTTCTCGATGGCGTTAATCTGCAGCTCGAACAACTGCACCTCGATGGACTGCCGTTACAGAAAGGTGATTTTGTCTGCAACGATGAAAACCTCACGATTCACCAGGTTCCAGAGGTTTTTCTTCTTGAAACGACCGTTACCCTTCGGCCCCAGGACAATACCGCTCTGGAAGGACTCTATCGCTCAGGAAACATCTTTTGCACTCAGTGCGAGCCGGAAGGTTTTCGCAAGATCACCTATTTTCCAGATCGGCCCGATGTCATGAGTCGTTTCACCACGACCATCGTCGCGGATAGTCAGCGTTATCCGGTGCTGCTGTCCAATGGCAACTGTATAGAGCGACAGACTCTGGCCGATGGTCGTCATTCAGCGACATGGCAGGACCCCTTTGCCAAGCCCAGTTACCTTTTTGCATTGGTCGGCGGCGATCTCGGTTGTGTTGAGGATCGTTTCACCACCTGTTCCGGTCGGGTAGTGACCCTGCAAATCTACGTTGAAAAACACAACCTCGGCAAGTGTGACCATGCTATGCAGGCTCTAAAAAAGGCCATGCGCTGGGATGAGGAGACCTACGGCCTGGAATATGATCTGGATATTTTCATGATCGTAGCGGTGGATGATTTCAACATGGGGGCTATGGAAAATAAAGGGTTGAATATCTTCAACTCTAAATATGTGCTGGCGCACCCAGAAACCGCCACCGACGCCGATTTTCAAGCCATAGAAGAGGTCATCGCCCACGAATACTTTCACAACTGGACCGGCAATAGAGTGACTTGTAGGGACTGGTTTCAACTCAGTCTCAAAGAGGGGTTGACGGTCTTTCGCGATCAACATTTTTCTGCCGACCAGGTATCCCGTGCCGTTAAGCGCATTGAGGATGTTTGCGTATTGCGGACCCATCAGTTTGCTGAAGATGCCGGACCGTTGGCCCATGCGGTACGCCCCGAGCATTACCAAGAGATCAATAATTTCTATACGGCCACGGTCTACAACAAGGGCGCAGAACTGGTCCGTATGCTTCAGACCATGCTCGGGCCTGCTGAGTTTGTTCAGGGCGTTCAGTGCTATTTACAGCGCCATGATGGGCAGGCGGCTACCGTTGAGAATTTTTTGACGGCCATGGCTGAAAACAGCAATCTTGATCTGCAACAGTTTCAGCTTTGGTATCGTCAGGCGGGTACGCCTCAGGTTACCGTAACCAGCGCGTATTCTGCCGCTAAGCAGAGCCTGGAACTTACCTTCGAACAACACTGCCCCGCGACCCCAGGGCAACCCACAAAACAGCCGCTACATATCCCTTGCAGGCTCAGCCTGCTCAATGCCAAGGGGCGGCCTCTACCACTCCAGTTATCTGATGCCCAAGTGGAAACAGGTAAGGAAGAGATGGTCCTGCATTTACGGCAGCAGAAAGAAACACTCTGTTTCGTTAATGTGCCTCAGCCGCCAAGGGTCTCCCTGTTCCGTCAATTTTCAGCTCCTGTGAGTGTGGTAAGCGATGAGTCATCCGATGCATTGGCTTTTTTATTGGGGCACGACAGTGACCCTTTCAATCGCTGGAATGCGGGTCAAAGTTTGGTAGAACGAATCATTTTTCAAGAGGTGAAACAGCAGAAAGGGAAGGAAACCGCAAGGGATCTGAACTTGCTGACCGAAGGTTTCGCCGCCATACTTCAGGACGACAGCCTCGATCCTGGCCTAGCAGCAAAGCTGCTGGAACTGCCCAGTGAGCTCTATCTGGGGCAACAAATGCAAGAAATTGATGTCGAGGGAATCCATGTTGCCAGGGAACGGGTTCGCCAACATCTGGCCATCACTCTGCAAAAGCCCCTTCAGGCAGTCTGGACAGCTTGTGAGAATGTTGGGCCATACAGCGTAGAGCCCGAGGCGGTGGGTCAACGAAGCTTGAAAAATCGCTGCCTATATTATCTATATGCGGCGGATACTGAGGAGACTTGTGCGTTGGTCAGCGACAGTTATCGGTCCGCGAACAACATGACCGATCGTATCGCTGCCCTGGCTTTGCTGAGTGATGATTCAGGATCACTTCGACAACAATGGCTTGACGATTTTTATACTCGGGCGGCCAATGATCCTTTAGTGCTCGATAAATGGTTTGCACTCCAGGCGCGTTCGCAACGCTCAGATACCTTGCAGGTTGTCCGAGAGCTTATGGGTCATGCTGCCTATCAGCCGCGCAATCCTAATCGCGTCCGGGCGCTACTAGGCACCTTCAGTCGTGCTAATCAGTTGCGGTTCCATGCTGCGGATGGCAGCGGCTATGATTTGATCGCTGAGCAGATCCTGGCGCTCGATCCCGTTAACCCGCAACTGGCCGGTTTCTTAGCCGGAGGTTTCAGTTCCTGGCGCCGTTATGAAAAAGGTCGCAGCAAGCATATGCAGCAGCAGTTGCAACGAATTGTCGCCGCACCAAGCCTGTCTCGGGATCTGACTGAAATAGTCACCAAAATATTAGGGTAGGGGGGAGCCTTAGATTCATGACCCTTAAATGGGCAATCCCAAGGTGCGCTGACCATAACGGACTCCTATGAGTCGGATGCTCAAAATATTTATTGACAATTCTCGTTTGGATTGGTAGAAGATGCATTCGTTTTTTGGGGCGTCGCCAAGCGGTAAGGCACCGGATTTTGATTCCGGCATTCACAGGTTCGATCCCTGTCGCCCCAGCCATAATCAATGCAGTTTATCGCTGCATTAACTATATAAAGCCTGGCAGTCCTTTAAGGACGGGTAGAGTTTTCGTTGTCCTGAGGGGCGACACTAAGTGGAGCGTAAGCTCCACTTTTTTTTTGTCTTTGGCCAGTGGTTGCATTTTGGGCTATTGCCGTGTACAAAATAGAGTTGGTAATATAATTAGCGGTGCAGCCATCCATTAGGTGGGAGAAGATCCGATATGAGCGAGTTTACGGCAGGAGATCTGCTCTTTACGTTACTGGTTTCCGGAGTGATTGTGACGATACTTTTTCTGGTTAAGCGCGGCGCCTCCAAATGACTTTGACTACGGTATGGTTTTCCGTTGACAAGGCTTCCAAAATGTTGCTTTAATGCGCCAAATTTCACTCACAAGTTGTGGGCAGCCGACTATTTTCAATCCGGGAGATTCGTTTTGAATCCTTTGGCCAGTGCGTTAAACGATGGTATTGCGCAACATAACCCAGCTGTGCTGCGGATGTTATCCGAGCTAGGAAGAGAACTCTTCTTTCCCAAGGGTATTCTCAGCCAATCTGCCGAGGCAAAGACCAAAGCCCACCGGTTTAATGCCACCATAGGCATTGCCACCGAGGGTGGGGCTCCCATGCATCTCGGCTGCATGCATGAAAAACTTGCGGCCTACGATCCTGCCGACATCTATCCTTACGCTCCGCCAGCCGGCAAGCCTGAGTTGCGTTCGCTATGGCGAGAAAAGATGCTCCGTGAAAACCCTTCCCTGCAGGGTAAGGTTTTCAGCGAGCCTATCGTTACCAGTGCTCTGACCCACGGTCTGTCCATTGTGGCCGATCTCTTCACCGAAGCTGGCGATACGGTGATTCTGCCCGATAAGCTCTGGGGCAATTACAAGCTAACCTTTACCACTCGCCGTGGTTGTCGTATTAAAACCTATTCGACCTTCAACGCCGAGGGCGGTTTCAATGTGGTCGCCTTCAAGGAGGCCTTGCAAGAGGTGGCCGCCGAACAGGGCAAGGCCGTGGTGCTGCTCAACTTTCCGAATAATCCGAGCGGTTACACCCCCACCGAGGCTGAAGGTGAGGCGCTGGTTGAGGCGCTGGTAGAGCAGGCCGCTGCCGGTTGTGCCATCGTTGCCGTTACCGACGATGCCTATTTCGGTTTGTTTTACGAGGATTCAATCAAAGAATCTTTATTCGGCCGTCTGGCCAATCGTCACCCAAACCTTTTGACGATCAAGCTCGATGGGGCGACCAAAGAAGAGTTCGCCTGGGGCTTTCGTACCGGCTTCATCACTTTTGCCGACGGTTCTGCTGACGGGTGTCCCGCTGTACTCGACTCCCTGAGTAAAAAGACCCTAGGAATTATTCGCGGCACTATTTCCACCTGTTCCCATCCTTCCCAGACCTTTGTCATCGAAGCGCTGCGTTCGCCTCAGTTTCTGCTGCAAAAGCAGGAGAAGTTTGAGATTCTCAAGGCGCGGGCCGTTCGCACCAAAGAGGTTCTTGATAACGATAAATACGACCAAGTTTGGGAATACTACCCCTTCAACTCCGGCTACTTCATGTGTCTGCGCCTCAAGTCTGTAGAGGCCGAG
Source organism: Desulfuromonadales bacterium (assembly GCA_013619105.1). Taxonomy (GTDB): domain Bacteria; phylum Desulfobacterota; class Desulfuromonadia; order Desulfuromonadales; family Syntrophotaleaceae; genus Syntrophotalea_A. Next base: position 27,657 of record JABXKU010000005.1, on the reverse strand, counting down.
CAATTACGATTGCATTTGCTCGATAACTATGGAGTCGGCACCATCGCCATCAACAGCACCGACCTGCGTATCGCCTTTTCTTGTATTGAAGAAAATGACATTGCTGAACTCTTTGAATTGATCTATCAGGCGGTCTGCGACTTGACCTGAGGTTAGCTTAGGCAATGAAGGCAGGACCATAAAAGACTCTCCTTGTCTGATATGGCAGCTGTTATAGTCATTGTAGCCGTTGGCTCTGATCCTTTCTGCCCATTACCTGCAAAAAGTTGAGTCTGGTTGTCAATTTTCGGGCTTTGGGAAAGAGCTTTATTCCCTCGCCCAGCGAAGGTCGCCATGGGACTCCAAGAGCTTGAACTAAACCTGAATCGTAAGGGGATTTTAGCTTCTCTGAGCGGATTAGTTCAGGTCAGCAACGACTGTTTTCTGGTCGGTGGTGCGGTTCGAGATGCCCTGTTAAATCGCTGCAGTGACGACTTTGATTTTGCGACTGTGGGCGATCCTACAGATCTTGCAAAAGCCTTTGCCGCCGAGCTTGGCGGTAGTTGGTTCATGCTAGATAAACAGCGCCGCCAGAGCCGGGTAGTGGCAGGGCAGGGGGGTGATCGATTCTCCTGCGACTTTTCTCCCTTTCGTGCCGATAGCCTTGAAGGCGATCTTCAGGGGCGTGATTTTACCATTAACGCCATGGCTATGGCGATAGAGCCCGGTTCCGGGCTCGGTCCTCTCTTCGATCCCCTAGACGGTCAAAAGGATTTACAGCGCCGTAGATTACGTTGTTGTTCATCCGAAGTATTGCTTGATGATCCCTTGCGGGTTCTAAAGGGGATACGCCACGCCATCTGTCTCGATCTCAGTATTGAGCCGAGCACCCTTACTTCCATGCGGCATGCCGCCCCCAGCCTCAACCGAATAGCCCCCGAACGCATGCGCAATGAATTAGCTTCCATGCTAGCCGTTTCGCCTGCACGACGCAGCCTGATGTGGTTACAGGAACTCAAGCTTCTAGAGTTATTGTTTGGCTCGGCAGCCAAATCGGGAGTCACCGATATAGGGTTGGCGCGGCTTGACCATGCTGAAGCCTGGCTCAGTTTTCTTTGTCAGGCCGATGAGAGCGGTTCTCTAAGCGAATACTTTGCTCAAGAGTTAGAGCAGGGGATCACTCGCGCTGTAGCCTTCAAACTAGCTGCCTGGTTTTCTGGACAGAAATTTAGCGACGTTCGCTGTATATTGCAAAATCTACATTGCAGCCGTGCTGTTCAACAAGCAATCAGCTGTTTAGTCGATCTGGAACAGCGGCAAGCTGACCAGCTGCTACAATTGCCGCCTGTCGGCCGCAGCAGAGCGTTGTGGGCCGAAGACCTCGGTAGTCACCCCCGCATGGCAGTCTGCTGTCTTGGCTCGCTACTGGAGGTCCCCTTTGCCGAGGCGGCCCGTCTGTTGCTCCCTGTGCTACAGGACCTGAATAGCTATCGGGTTCAGGGTAAGGTGCCTGGTCTGTTGACCGGAGGCTGGCTGCAAAAGACATTACCGCTACGGGGGCCCGCCGTCGGACGCTGCCTCGCCCTGCTGCGCCAGGAAGAAATTGCCGGGCGGGTGATAAATCTGGAAGAGGCCGAATATTTTGTATTGAACAATTGGCAGAAAGCAGTAGAAAAAACGATTGACAAAGAAACCTAGCGGTCTCTATAATCGCTCTCTTAATTGGCGGGAATAACTCAGTGGTAGAGTGCAACCTTCCCAAGGTTGAGGTCGCGAGTTCGAATCTCGTTTCCCGCTCCAAAAATAATTAAAGGGGTCCCGATCATCTGATCGGGACCCCTTTTTATATCTGGCTTCGGTTCTCCAACTAAAACAGAACAACGCCCCTCTGGTTATTTACAGAGGGGCGTTGTTGTTTGTGCAACTGCTGACTCAGCGTAATGGATAGCCCCTATCGAACGCTGCACGATCAATCCGCCACATTATCTTGTGAATCTATTAATTTTTTTGATGGTTTATGGGATTGTTCAAAGAAATAATTGTTCGCTTAACTATCATTGGTCGGACCTTGGCTGTCTCTCTTGCCCTTGCACCACTTGTAGGTTGGTAGACGCTGCTTACCATTTTGCAATCAGAATCTGCCGCGGTAGTCAACTAATAAACAACGTCCCAGATGCTACTCTCAAAATTCAGCCTCGATTGCATTCAGGTTTTAATGTTTTATAGTTTTATCAATCGTTTTTGGTTTTTAGCAACGGTGCACAATTTTGTTAATAAAAGGAGATTTTAAATGAAGCGGATAAGCGGTTTTCTGGTCTTTTTAACTGTTGTTTCTCTTGTTTTTTGTAATTTATCTGTTGCAGGTGAAAACGATGGCTTTTATACCGCTCTTCGCCTTGGATATTTCCCCTATACGGCTGATATAGAGGGTACTGCGGGTGGAAGGGACTTTGACACAGAAGCAGATCTCTCTGACATCATGGATGAGACCGAAACTCTCCTTGGCGGTGAAATCGAAATAGGTAAAGGGCGCTTCTTCCTGAATTTTACCGGATTCTTCCAGGAAATTGAAACTACGAAAGGTTCTTCTACCAATGGTGCAAAAATCGTTTCATCCGAAACAGGGTTGAATCCGATGCTTGGTTACAGGGTTTATCAGCAGGGTCTTTCGGCTTTTGACGTGATGGCCGGCATTTACTATGTCAAAATAGATCTGGAGGCTGATATCAACTCAACGACTCTTGGGGATATAACCGTTGATCGTGATGTAAATTTTACTGACCCAATGATTGGTTTGCGTGGATACCATGGGTTTAACAAAAAGTTTGGCCTGGGAGCAACTGTCAAGGTTGGTGGTTTTGGTGTCGGGTCTGAGTCTCATTACGATGTGTCTGCAAACCTTGTTTATCATATTAATGAGATGTTTGCCCTCTCCGGTGGTTACCGCGTCTGGTCTTGGGAATATGAGGACAGAGATGCCACTGTTAGCAAACTTGAGCAAACCCTGTCGGGCCCATTTTTGGGTCTGCAGATAATGTTTAGGTAGTCAGGAACGTTCAGTCGCTGATTAAAACACCCCAGTATCAACTTGATTCTGGGGTGTTTTTTGATAATTTTTATAAGGTGAAATAAAGAGATAGGAAAGTAAATGCGAGTCGGTGAAGTTTGAATAAGAAGAAAAGGGCACAAATGAATTCTGTACAACAAGATGTTCCCTTGAAAGGCTATTAGCCAAAATCTAAATTTAATCCGCCAATCCTAAGCCTAAAGGCATGTCATGTTAATACGTGTTTTGTTGAGTTTAATATTGATTTTGAGTTTGCATACAACACTTTATGCGCAGAATGAAGAAGAGTTGGCAAAGAAGTTGTCTAACCCCGTCGCTTCATTGATCAGCGTTCCAATTCAGGCAAATTATGACGAAAATATTGGACCGAATGAAAAGGGATCTGTTTGGCGCATTAATGTTCAACCGGTTATTCCTTTTTCATTGAATTCGGAATGGAACCTGATTTCACGAACAATAATTCCGGTTATTGATCAGGACGATGCGCCGGTTGTTGGAATGGGTGAGTCCGGTTTAGGCGATATTGTCCAGAGCCTGTTCTTCTCACCAAAGAAACCGACAGCAGGGGGATTGATTTGGGGCCTTGGGCCGGTAGTTTTGCTGCCGACAGCATCAGATGATGCTCTGGGAGGAGAGAAGTGGGGGGGTGGTCCAACAGCGGTTCTGTTAAAACAGGAGGGGCCCTGGACCTTTGGGCTGCTTGTAAACCATATAGAGTCGTTCGCTGGCGAGGATGATAGACCGGATATCAGTGCCAGCTTTATGCAGCCGTTTGTAAGCTATATCACCAAAACCAAAACCACTCTAGGCCTCAACACTGAATCAACTTATGATTGGGAATCTAATCAGTGGACAGTGCCAGTTAACCTGACCGTTAATCAGATGTTGAAAGTCGGCTCTCAAATTATTCAAGTTGGAGGTGGGGTTCGTTATTGGGCAGATTCCCCTGAAAATGGTCCCGAAGGTTGGGGCTATCGGTTGCAGTTAACGTTTTTGTTCCCAAAATGAGCCCAGACTTTTCATGCGGGTGCTGTTCTAGTGTCTTTATGTGTAGATAAGGATGTGATACCTGGAATCTACAGCGAATGGACATCCAGAGAAAAAGGAAAAAGTTGTGAGAAATGTTAAGGGAATCCTATTTTTATGGGGAGGGTATCTACGACCCTGGCTTGGCAACGCAGGGCAGGAAACGACCCTGTGATAATTGACGGCACCATTAAAACTCCAATTGATAGTGTGAGGTCTGGGCAGTTTGTTAAGCTCACTGGAGTTGATCGGCGTGTGGTTTCAGTTTCAATTGACGCTTTTATCCCCGCAGTGAAGCGCAGGAGATTCAGTGTTTGTTTATGGATGAATGCTGCAACAACGTGTGAGGGTTCTGCTGATGAAAAGACCACTCTACAAATTAAGGATGTTGATAGTCGGTAGCGCACTATTTATGGTGCCGTTTTTACTCCTGTTTATCCTGCTGAGCAAAGCACATGAACTATTGAAAAAGATCATGTCGCCTGTCTCAGAATGGCTGCCGATTAATTCTGTCATTGGCCTTGAAACCCCTTGGCTGTTTGCAACTCTTCTGCTCATTTTGCTTTGTTTGATCTTTGGCCTTTTTGCTAAGACGACGAAGGCAAGGAATATGGTGAACTGGCTGGAAACGACTCTTTTATCCCATCTCCCTGGATATTCTTTCATGAAAACCTGGAAGACGAGTTTGCCGGGGATTCTCCGACCGAGCAGTATCACTCCGTTCTTGTGCGATTCGATGACTACTGGCAAATCGCTTTTCTCGTTGAGCGGATTCCTGGTGGAAAAGTCGTTATTAATGTGCCTGATTCGCCGAGACCCTGGTCCGGTGATGTATTTATTATTGAGGAACAACGTATTTCACTCCTTGACGAAGCAACAACTTCGGCAGTGAAATGTTTGCAAAAACTAGGCGAAGGTACTGGCTCTCTTGTTGCTGGGAAATTGTAAAAGGAAACCGAGTGTAGTTATGAAATATTTGTTGCTTGGCTTAGGAAGGGTGTGTTTCCGTTGTTTCCTGCTGGCGTTGGCGGGATGGGCTACCGTTGCAATTTTCTATTCAAATCTGCCTGATATGATCAGACCATGGGCAGCTGGTTTTTTCGCAATTGGTAGCCTATTTGTTCTTGTTGGCAAGTACAGCAGGCGGAGGAATCGACTGGGTTTTCTGATCGTTTTTGCTCTGGTTCTCACATGGTGGCTGTTAATGCCGCCGAATAATAACCGTAACTGGCAAGACGATCTGGCCACTCTTGCATGGGCAGATATTGTAGGAGACAAGGTTACGGTTCACAATATCCGCAATAACGATTATCGAACTGACACCGACTTCATTGTTCACCACTACGACAAAACATTTGATCTGTCTAAGTTGAAAGGCGTCGATTTATTTCTGGTCTATTGGGGGTCTCCGAAAATAGCCCACACTATGATGAGCTTTAACTTCGAGGGACAAGGGAATGTCTGTTTCTCCATTGAGACCCGCAAGGAAAAGGGGGAAGATTATTCCACCATCAAGGGATTCTTCCGCCAGTACGAGGTTATTTATGTCGTGGCCGATGAACGTGATTTGGTTCGTCTGCGGACAAACTACCGTGAAAATGGCAAGGGAGAGGAAGTTTACCTCTTCCGGCTGAATGCCAGCCATGAAGTTGCTCGCAAGGTGTTTCTAAGTTATTTGAATGAGGTCAACCGGCTTAAAGAGAGACCCCAGTGGTATAACGCTCTGACGGGTAACTGCACCACCAGTATCCGGCAGCATACTATGCCCTACAATCCTGATGCACGGCTTGACTGGCGGTTGATAGTGAACGGCTACATTGACGAGATGCTTTATGAGAGGAATAGTATTTATACGTCATTGCCGTTCGCAGAACTGAAACAGAGGAGTTATATCAACCAAAAAGCTCAAGCGGCTGACCAGAATCCAGCGTTCTCACGGTTGATTCGGGTAGGCCTCCTTGTAAAGGAAATGAAATAATGCTGCCACGAATGACGGTTCTTAGCATAAGTGCCGCATTTCTGCTTGGCCTTTGCTTCCTTTCCGGTTGTGCAACACCGGTCGGGGTCGACAAGATCTCTCCCCGTGAAGCATATATCAATACCTATACTAACCCGTTGAATTCTGCAGTGCTCAGTGATAGCTCTAAGTTCGTGCTTAACCGCTACAACCTGCTGAAACAATTTAAGAAAGATCCAGCGGCAACCATAGCGGATCTCCATGAAAAAGCTCTCCATGATGATCGAGGAGATATCCTCTACGCACTGGCCGAGGCGACCTACCTTTACGGCTCCCAACTGGGTGACAGTTCCCAAAAGAATGATCAAAGCTTAGCACCCGACTATTATCTGCTTTCGGCACTTTATTCTTTCTACTTTATCAAAGAGCAGCATGTCAGCCAGCGTTTGAATATATTCGACCACCGTGCCCGCACCGCTGTCGATATGTACAACTTTGGACTGTGGCAAGCTTTTGCTACCGGTGATGCTGAGGGCCTGGTCTTGAAAACTGCTGAGCGAAAACTTCCGTTTGGCAGTATTTCCATTACTCTAGACACCACTCAGCTCACCTGGGAAATTGAAACGGTGGAGAAATTCCTGCCAGCTGACCAGTATTCGGTTCGAGGCGTATCCGTGCGTAACCGGATATCGGGTATCGGTCTTCCTCTGATTACCATCTTGAAAAACAACGGCAAGCGGGCTTCTAGCATGCCGGTGGCCGCGTCCGCCATTCTAAGAGTTCAGGGGGATCTGACAGACTTTAACGACGGTACGGCCCGAGCTGTTTTAGAGCTTTACTCGACGCAGGATGCCGCTAGCACAACTACGAAAAATGGCTTTGAGATACCGATAGAGAGCGACCTTACTACACCTCTAGCCTACGGGCTTGAAGGCTCCGATTTGTTTGATCTCGGATTGATGACTTTCCTGGGTAGAAAGAGCAGTAGAATTCCTGATGGACTGTACATGATGGAACCTTATCGCACCGGCAAGATCCCGGTCGTCTTCGTCCATGGCACCGCCAGCAATCCGGTTTGGTGGGCTGAGATGATCAACACGCTCCGGTTCGACCCGCGGGTCAGAGAGAATTACCAATTCTGGTATTTCGTCTACACAAGTAATAAGGCAGTTGTTAATTCTGCTGGTGAGTTGCGAGACGCGCTGCGTGACAAGGTGTGCACCCTCGATCCGCAAAGCGAAGATCCGGCTCTGCAGCAGATGGTGGTGGTTGGTCACAGCCAGGGCGGCCTGTTGACTAAGTTTACGGTGGTAGATACAGGCGATAAATTGATTCGTGCATTAACTGGAAAGGATCTTGATGCGCTGCAGATGCACGAAGAAGGCAAGGCCAAAGTACGTAATTTACTTGTATTCAAGCCACTTCCCTTCGTGAAAGAGGTCATCTTCCTCAGCACCCCACATCGAGGGAGCTTTCGAAGCAAAACTTGGAACCGAAATCTTATCCGCTGGCTGGTCACTATGCCGGCAACTATGATTCAGAATTCACTTTATTATTATGAGTATTTGACCGATGACGTAAAAAAATTATTGGGAGGGAAAAAGAGCTTCTTCACCAGTGCCGATGGCATGTCGCCGAAGAACCCTCTTCTAATCGCTTTAGCGGAAATTCCGTTGGCAACCGGAGTGCGGGGTCATTCGATTATCGCGGTCAAAACTGATGGTGATCCGAAACTCGGCAATGATGGGGTCGTTGAATACAGCAGTGCCCACCTGGCTGATATGGTATCTGAACTTGTAGTTGACAGTGGGCATTCCAGCCAGTTGAACCCGCTGGCTATTGATGAGGTGCGGCGGGTATTGCTTGAGAATCTAGAGGCCTTTGAAAAGGATTGAGCGTATCGTTACAGCCTCTTCCGCAGAATCTGTGGATAAGGGGCGGTAAAAAATAGAGCATTGCCTTCCATGGCTGAGTAAGATGGTTTTCCCCAAAACTATCCACATCAGACAGAGGGAAGGCAATGCTGATCAAGACTTTACTGAACAAGGTCGAACGGTTCAAGTCGTTTGTTTATGGCGCCATCTAATCGCCCAACAGAAACGGAAGAGCAATGGTGTCAGGCTTGGAAGATGGTAAGTTGATGCTATCCTTATCTCATGCCACGTAAACCTCGAATCCATTATCCAGGCGCCCTTTACCATGTCATGCTTCGTGGCAACGGTGGCTGCGATATTTTTGCCGATGACCAGGACCGGTATCGTTTTTTCCTGCTGCTGCAGGAGAACGTAGAACGGTTCGGTTGTCGCGTCTATGCTTATTGCCTGATGGACAATCACATCCATCTTGCACTTCAGGTTGGCGAGGTGGCGCTGTCAAAGGTCATGCAGAACCTTTCTTCTCGCTACACGCGGTGGGTGAATTGGCGGCACCAAAATGACCGGTCACCTGTTTCAGGGACGTTACAAAGCGATCCTCGTTGAAGAGGATGCCTATCTGCTTCAGTTGGTGGCCTACCTGCATCTGAATCCCGTTCGCGCAGGCATGACTGCCGAAGCGGGGGAGTATCGCTGGAGTAGCCATCGGGCCTATATGGGGACTGAAACCTTACCCTGGCTGAGTTGTGATCTGGTACTTGGCCAACTGTCTCGAAAAACGTCCACGGCCCGAAGGTTGTTTGCCGATTTCGTTTCGGGGGAGATGGGCAAGGGGCATCGATGCGAGTTCCACGGCATAGGCAACCTGGACCCACGGATATGCGGGGAGGATAATTTTCTGTCTGACGTGCTGCGCCAGGTGCAGGAAGCCCCCACGGTGCGCCCTGATTTGATCGCCACGTTGCAATGTGTAGCCGATTACTTCGATTGCGACATTGAAAGACTGAAGGCTTCAGATCAGGAGCGTAAACTGTCACGGATTCGTGCTTTTGTGGCCTGGGCCGTGGTCGAGACCAGTTCTTCCACCTTGACCGAGCTTGGCGTTTTGCTGTCGCGGGATGTGAGCACACTAAGCTCGGCAGTACGTCGCCTGGAGGAGAAGGGTCGAAAGAGCGATGATCTGGCCAGGATAAAAAGAGGTCTGTCCGAAAAGCTTGCAAGCTCGCAAGCCTGATACCACTGCCCATTCAAACCAGCCGCCAAAAGGCGTGGAAAATAGGTATTCATAGCAAGGCCCCATAATAAACAAACCATTTTGCTACGCAGAAGGCGGAGACAATAAGTCCCCGCCTTCTTAACTAGACATCAAGGCCAGTCATTATTCCCCAACATAGGGGTTTTCGTCTCGAACGGGCTACTCTTTGCCAAAACGGTAATTGAAGATTACCCCGGCTAGGGTCTGGCTGGCATCGCCGGCGTCATCCACCACCGGGCTGTCTTCGGCGTCACCCAACAGTCGGGTGTATTTGGCAAAGGCCAGCATGCCCCATTTGCTGTTGAAGTTGTACTGCCAGGCCAGGCCGGCGCTGAGGTCCTTGAAGCCACTGTCGGCGTCGTAGATGGACAGACCGCTGGCTGCTGCGTCGGCAGCATCGATGCCGAAGTAGGCATCCATGTAATCCGAATCGGCATAGGTGGAAGTGGCGAACAGGGTCATATTACCTCGCTCCTGCATTGGCATCTTGTAGCCGAGGCCCAGTTCCACCAAGGAGCCATCGTGGCCGTCGGCGACATCCTTGAGGGCGGTCAATCGCAGCAGCCAGTGTTCGCCGCTGTAAGCGCCGAAAATCCCCAACTCAACCGCGGCATCGACTTCTTCCATGTCGTCGATCCGATCGTCATCGACATCGTCCCGTTCCATGCGGTAACGGGCCACCGGACCGAGATGCCAATTACGACTCGGCACCAGATTGGCCCTTAACGTATTGCCCAGCAGGGAGACAAAATATCCCTGCTGCCAGTTGATACGCGCCTGAATCAGCGGCACCGCCTCGTAATCGTTGGAGCCTTCATGGTCAGGGGCGTAGCCGACCCCAAGTCCGAAGATGGAGGTCTGGATGCCGACGCTCTCGGCCATGGTCACGTCGATGTCTTGGGCTAAAGACGGCCGGGCCGTCAGCACCACAGCCAACATAAACAGCAGAAAACAACAACTCACACTTCCCGCCACACACCTCCTCTTGTACATAACTTCCTCCTCGCTTGATGTGGTGATTGGTGATTGGTGATTGGTGATTGGTGATTGGTGGGGACAAACCATGAAAACAGTTTATCAAGGAGTTTGTAAATGTACACATGGTCTCTGAATCGCCCCCGATATTCTAGACATTCCTTGATTGCCTGAACGGTAGGATGAATGGAAATGTAGATTGTCTGAGGAGGTGGCAAGGTCCAGGCATTGATATTTTCCCGAGTTCCATTAAGATTTCAGTAGGGACGGGGGCATAAGGCCCTGAAATCCTATTGCTTGCACAATCCTCGGCCCAGGAGGAATTCAGATGACAAGGGAGACCCGATGGTAATTACACTCCTGCGAATCAGCCGAATCATCGCCATCTCTATTGCCTTAGGTTTTCTCAGCATAGGCCAGGCGTTCCCGGCAGCGCAGAAAGACCCAAGCCAGATCGCAGAACCTCCGAATCACCAGGCCGGCCCGATTGTCGTCAAGGTTGGGGTCTGGCTGATCGACATCGACAGTATCGATTCGGCCGCACAAAGTTTCGGCGCCAACGTATTCCTCAGATTACGTTGGAAAGACCAACGTCTAGCCCACAAGGAATCATCGCTCCAGACATACAATCTTGACGATGTCTGGTCTCCCGGGTTGCAGATCGTCAATGAGGTCGGCAGGGTTCAAAAGACACTGCCCGAGATCGTACAGGTTGAGAACGACGGAACAGTGGTCTATAAGCAAAGATATGTTGGGGGTTTTTCACAACCACTTCAACTGCATGATTTTCCCTTTGACGAGCAACGTTTCCGGCTACATTTCATCGGGACATCAGCCGTTGGCCAGGCCATTGAATTCATCCAAGATGATAAACTCATTGCTGCAGGCATGAATCAAGCTGCTGGCATTTCAGAAGTCACCAGCCTCCCTGACTGGGACGTCAAAAGTTACGCTACAGGACCTTTACCATATGTGTTGACCAGCGAACTGCAAGTATCTGGCTATGCATTTGACTTCATTGCCAAGCGGGATTCAAGATACTACATCTATAAAGTGATCATGCCATTGGTGCTGATCGTGTTGATGTCTTGGGGCGTCTTCTGGATCAACCCAAAGGAGGCTGGAACCCAGATAAGCATTTCTACGGCTTCAATGCTGACCCTGATCGCTTATCGCTTCATGGTCGATCACCTGGTTCCGAAAGTCTCGTACATGACACGACTCGATGAGTTCATTCTAGGCAGCACCTTCCTGGTTTTTTTCTGCCTGCTCCAGGTGATCCTGACCTCCTCCCTGATGTACCAGGGCAAAGAAGCGCTGGCATTGAAGACCGACCTCCTCAGTCGGTTCGTGTTCCCAGTCCTGTTCGTTATTGTGGTCATTGTTTCTTTCCGTACCAAAGGATAATGCATAAAATAGTAACGGGGACAGAATTGAATTCCATCCCCGTTCACATTTTTACCAAGTTAACCCATGTAAGACAAAGAAAGCTCTCAGTCCGGATATCGTGGGCTTTTATCATAGCCCAGGGTTTACCAGAAGCTTGTGTTTCCGCAAGGACGCTACCATCAAAACGATGAGTGGTATTATGGGGGCGTCCAGGTCATCTCAGGCATTTGGACACTGAACGTCCCAATCTTCGTTTTCTCACCGGCCCCGAATCCTTTTTTGACCAAACTCCCCCTGCCTTCTTGATAATACGCTTGCAAGTGCTAAAGTTTTAGCGTTCTTCAATAACGATTCTTTGGGCCTCTTTTCAAAGGAGAAGTAAAATCATGAATAAATTGCTGGCAATCTCCGCCATCATGTTGAGTCTTACGTTATTTGCTCCCTTGGTATTTGCCGGTGGAGGTGGACCGGTTACAACATCCGAGCCCTTAGGTGTTGAGAACGATGCAACAAGCTTTACTCAGGAGATCAACAAAGATCTACTCAAAGTCCTGCCCTTCAAAGACATGCGCGATTTTGAAAACGCCCAGAGGGGCTTTATCGCCCGCGGGGAGAGCGTAATCAAGGATACGGATGGAAATATCGTCTTTAGCACCAAGGGATTTGACTTCATGCAGGACTTGAAACAGAAAGCTCCTGCCACGGTCAACCCAAGCCTTTGGCGTCAGATGCTTCTAGTCAACATTACTGGGTTATTTAAAGTACATGAGCATATCTATCAGGTCCGTAACTATGATCTCTCCAACCTAACGGTCATCGAAGGAAAAAGCGGCTTGATCATCATGGACCCGCTGGTATCGAACGAAGCGGCAAAAGCAGCACTTGATCTCTACTTTGAACATCGACCTAAAAAACCGGTTGTAGCCGTGATCTACTCACACTCCCATATTGATCATTTCGGTGGAGTGCGTGGCATTGTTGATGAAGCCGATGTAAAAGCCGGCAAAGTGAAGATTTTTGCACCATACGATTTTATGGAAAATGCTATTGCCGAGAATGTGATGGCGGGTAATGCTATGAGTCGCCGTGCTTCTTACATGTACGGCAATTTGCTTCCCAAAGACGTTAAAGGCAACGTTGGGGCGGGTCTGGGTTCTTCGACCTCTTCAGGAACGGTTACATTGATCCCACCGACAAATATCATCAAAGACCCTTGGGAAGATCATGTTATAGATGGACTTCATTTTGGATTTCAGTTGACGTTGAATACTGAAGCTCCATCTGAAATGCATTATTACATTAAAGAGTATCGCGCATTATGTCCTGCCGAAAATGTCAACCACACCATGCACAATCTCTATACCCTGCGCGGGGCAAAAGTACGAGACTCAAAAGTTTGGGCGAAACACATCGACAACATGCTTTTGAAATGGGGGGACCAGTCTGACGTGCTTTTTGCACCGCACCACTGGCCAAGCTGGGGTACTGAAGATATTAAAGCGCATGTTGCCAAACAGCGCGATACTTACAAGTATCTGCACGACCAAGTGCTTCGACTGGCAAACCATGGTTACACCATAGACGAAGTCGGTGACATGGTGAAACTGCCTGCCGAACTTGACAGCACCTGGGCAAGTCACGGCTACTACGGCAGCATTAGCCACAATGCACGTGCGGTCTTCAACTTCTATTTGGGCTATTTTGATGGAAACCCGGCTCACCTTCATAAACTTCCACCAGAACCTGCGGCAAAAAAATATGTCGAGTTTATGGGAGGAGCGGATAATGTCATTAAGCAGGCTAAAAAGACCTATGACAATGGAGAATACCGTTGGACTGCAGAGGTATTAAGCCATTTAGTTTTTGCAGAGCCAAACAACCAGAAAGCGAAAGCTCTCCTGGCTGATACTCTGGAACAGTTGGGATATGGTGCGGAGTCAGGCCCATGGCGCAACTTCTATCTCTCAGGAGCTCGTGAGTTGCGTACTGGAGTCAAAGCTATGCCAACTCCAAATACCGCAAGCCCGGATATTATTAAAAACATGACGCCAACCATGATGCTTGATTACATGGCGGTACGTCTAAATCCGGAAAAGTCTGCTGGCAAAAAGATAAAAATCGGTTTTAAATTCACTGATATCAATGAGCTCTATACCTTGATACTGGAGAACTCAACACTCAATAACCGTATTGGTCTTGAAGATGACGTCGAAACTACAATTGTAACCACCCGTGCAACACTTGATGATATCATGCTGGGAGAATTGACTATAGATAAAGGCATAAAGAGCGGTGCTATAAAAGTTGAAGGGATCAAAGGCAAGTTCAAAGAGCTTCGAGCGATGTTGGATGATTTTGAATTCTGGTTCAACATCGTGGAACCTTAAAGCAAGTCGGTTGACATAGGCCTGAACCGGGAAGCTCTGATCTAATCAATGGAATTAGCCCTTTTGCGATAACAGGAATGGAATACCAGCGGGCGGGGAGATCCCCGCCCGCTGTTAGGTGAAACTTATATCATTCGTTCATCTCTGCTAAACTGTGTTGGTAACTGAATTCCGAGAAATTACTATTTTCAAGCCACTGAACGGCTCAACCCGATTTGAACTGGTTGGGCCGCTCTGTTTGTTGTTACGAATACAAATCTTGAATTGTCTAGCGGCAGGTGGTGAATTCACTTTGCAAGTGCACCACGAGCCATAGGCCAAGCGAGGAACGATCTACCTTGGTGAAAGATCGCGGTACTCCGGAGCATTGGCCACCGCTAGGACCTGCTGTCGTTCGGCAGGTGACAGTTGATTGGCTGGCGCAGTTCGTGGGCCGTTGCGCCGGTCATAACCACCATTCTGACGCCGCCATCGCTGTACAGTACGACTCGTTAAGCCAAGTATTTGTAAAGAAAAGGGGTCGAGTCTTTGCTTGACTCTTCTTATTAATTAGATAGGCATACCTTTACTTCCCCCTTGTCCGACGGACCGGACTTTATCCCACAATCTCATTCAACCCCGCCACCATCTGGGTCAACTCCTCGGGGTTGACCTCGGCGAATTTTTTGCCGATGCGCTCCACGGCCAGGGTGCGGATCTAACTGATCTTGATCCAGGATTTTTTTGGCAGGGCAGGGGAGGTGAGTTCGATGGTAAAGCCAGGCACGCGGGTTTCCCTTGCAGATGTTACGCTGGTCTTAAATGTTCTCCGCGTCTGCGGGGATGATCAGGTCCGCACAAGGTAAACCCATGGGAGATGGCCTATTGAGACTAGGCCCCTCATGGGTTTTTTGCCGGCGGTATCTATGGTACAGTGCCTACCTAGGCCTTACACAGCGCTTGGTTCTTCCTTCGGGGTGGTGTGGAGAAAGGCGGTTTCGCTGTTAAAGGACGGCCAAGAACCGGCCAAGACAAAACACTTCAGGGAAAGATCGACAACAGATGCAGGAATTAAGTTATTTAATGGGTTATTCAGCCGAGATAACAGGGCAGGTCCAGCAACTCATCGCCGAGCAGCAACTGGGCAAGCTGTTGCTCAAGCGCTATCCGCTGGCCCATGAGATTACGACCGACAAGGCCCTTTATGGCTTTACTGTTGAGCTTAAGAATCAATTCTTGCGTAAATCCCAACCGCTAAGCAAGGTGGTTTTCGATAGCAAGATTAACCTGGTGCATCAGGCCCTTGGGACACATAGTTTTGTTTCACGGGTGCAGGGGGGCAAGCTCAAGGCTAAAAACGAGATTCGCGTGGGGGTTGTTTTCAAGACCGCGCCCCTGGAGTTTTTGCGTATGATCGTTGTTCATGAACTGGCGCACCTCAAAGAGAAAGACCACAATAAGGCCTTTTACAAGCTCTGTGAACATATGGAGCCGGCTTATCACCAGCTAGAGTTCGACCTGCGCCTCTATCTGACCCATCTTGATCTGTTCGGTACCCTTTACTAAACAGCCATAGTTTTCCTCTGGAAACGGCTCTTTTCCCCAATCTTGGCGTTAATCCGCGTCCTTGCGTGTGACTCGGACCATCCCTGGTCCTCGCCCTTCGGGCAACCAGAGGCTGTCCCATTCCGCTGTCCTGCGGAATGGTGCGGCGTAAACAGCTACGCCTCCGTGCAAGCGCTTGATTTCCTTGACCTTGGGAGAAATTGCCCGTTTCCCATATGAAAACTGCGCTGTGTCCATCCGTTAGCCTGGCTCGCTACCTGGGTGCCTTGCTACTCTTTACTCCCGGCAACGTCGGCGTTAAACTTAAAAAGACTTGTTCGCAGTTCTTCACCATTCAGCTGTTTGGAGGTTGCTTCCTATGTTGCAGAAGATTCTTTCGATTTCGTTGTTTGTTGTATTGGCCGCAATGCTGGCCTGCAGCCCGGGCAGCATGAGGTTGACGGTACAGCTTGATGCTACCGAGGGGATCAAGGTCGCCGATTCGGTGCTATTTGAGCAGAACCGCATCGGCACGGTAAAAAGTATCCGCTACACCGCTGAGGGCCATTACTTGGCGGACATTGCGGTACAGAAGGAATTTAAGCAGGCCTTGACTGTCGATTCTTTATTCTACATCGACAGGGATCCGGTGGACCCTAGCCGCAAGGCCCTGATCGTTGAGCTGCCGACAGCTGGTGGTGCGCTGCTGGCCAATGGGGCTTTGGTGATGGGAACCCCCAAGCCGTCCTCTTGGCAGCAGATGTTCGATACCTTGAGGGGCAAGGCCAATGATTGGCAAAAGGAGCTGGATCGCTCTGTTGAGGAGCTGAAAGAGGACACCGGTGATACCTCGGCCCAAATCGAGCGTGAGATGCAGGGGGCTATTGAGCAGGCGACTCGCCGTCTCGAAGAACTGAAGCAGGTGATTAAAGAGGCTTCGAATAGCCAAGAGGTCAAAGAGCTGCAGCAGGCAGTACAAAACCTGCTCGCCGAGTTGCAGCAGCGGCTGGCAGAGATAGAGCCGCCTGCAGAGGGTAGGGATGGACAGGGGGGCGACAGGCCTTAGGGCTGGGAGCCCAGTGTTATGTCTGGCTTCGATCGATTTAATAGATAAAACAGCAAAGCCCGGCGTTCTCATCAAGGTGAGAGTGTCGGGCTTTTATTATTGCAAAAGGTGCCCGCAGGGGGCTATTTCTTCTTATCTTTCTTTTGATCAATATCCTCGCTCTTGATCTTTTTTGCCTTACAGACATCGCCCTTCTTTTTGACAACCGCACCGCATTTTGGGCATTCATAGGCACCCGGCTTCGGTTTGGTCTTCGATTTTCCTTTGAGACAACCCATGGCGCTTTCTCCTATGTTCTCGTGGATTATGGTTCGGCTATTCTTTTTGGATAATCGTAAAAGAGCAGCCGGGCTGCCGCCGGGTCGAGCTGTTGCCATGACTGGATCTGCAATTCGACGCTAAAGACGCCGCAGGTCGGTATGTTTTCGAGTCGGCCACCTACCAGGTAGTTAGCCAAGTCGGTGATGCCAGGGTTATGACCTACCAATAGCACATTCTGTTGTTCGTCAGCAATGGTGCGCAGCAAAGCGACCAGTTCGCTACTATTGGCCTGATAGATATGCGCATTGTAGGTTAGTTGTCCATTGTCTAAGTTAAGCTGGTCGGCTAAAGCTTCAGCGGTCATACGGGAACGGCAAGCAGGGCTGGCGAGCAGCAAGTCCGGTGAGAAGTTGCGCTCCTTAAGACGTTGGCCCATTAGCGGCGCATCCTGTTGTCCTCGTTTATTAAGGGGACGGTCGAAGTCCTTTAGGTCTGGATTGCCCAAGCTAGACGTGGCGTGACGAACCAGAGTGAGTTGTTTCAGGTTTGATGCTGGCATGGGGAGTGTTCCACCTTGTTTTAGATGCTTGGTAGCTCTGAGATCACCAGTCCCGATAGGGATTTTGTGAAAGGCTAGAATTGTAGTAACGAGGATCCGTCGTGACTTCTTTGCCGGCCCAGGGTGGCAACTCAACCTGCTGGTCGCTGGTCTCCAGTTCGACTTCCGCCAGGATCAGGCCTTCATTCTCTCCTGCGAATTCATCAATTTCCCAAATGCGGTCGGCATAAGGCACGCAGTAGCGAATCTTTTCGATTAATGGCCGTAGGCAGAGGGTGGCGAGAAGTTGGGTCGCTTCCGCCAGAGGGATGGAATACTCGAACTCGGCGCGGGACATGCCCTCGGTTTTACCTTTGATGGTTAAATATCCTTGGTCGCCAGCGATGCGCACGCGGACAGTGCGTTCTGGGTCGATGCTCAGGTATCCCTGACGATAGTTTGTGCCGGTGGAGCCTTTTCGCCAATCGGCGTTGCGCAGCAGGAACTTTCTTTCGATTTCTATAGCCATTCTTTGGTCTGACCTTTCACCTCTATTTCAGAGGAGGAATGTTGAAAAGTTTGTCTTTTAGAGAGGCCTGTTGACCGGCTCCATCTTGGTCACTGGGCGACCTCTGCCTAGCGCCCTGTAGCGCCGAACAGTCTTTGAAACATTTACTGGTTTTTCGGCTGACATAATGTTTTGAATGGGTGGTCAATTTCCCCTCTGGTCTGCTGTTACTGGTCAAGCAGACTGCCGGCCAAGGCTCCCATGGCTAGCAGGGTGGCCGGCGTTATTTCGTAGACCTTGGCCATTTCTATCACAAAAGAGTGCATCGTCTCGCCTTGCACCTGGTAATCCTGAAAATCACCAAGATTATCTTGCAGTATTTTGAAGACATTAATCAAGGTGAATCGCCCCTTGTTTCATAGACTCTCTGGGTATAAAAAATGACTCAGGAGGATCACGTGAGCAACAAGCGCTACACCGAAGAATTCAAGGTTAAGGCCGTCAAGCAAATCACCGAGCGCAGCTACTCAGTTTCTGATGTCGCCCAACGTTTGGGCATAACCACTCACTGCCTTTACGCTGGCTGATAATCATCTGAACCAAAACTTCGATGTCCAAAAACCAAATCAGGCTTGGGTGACAGACATTGCCTATATTCGCATCTACGAAGGCTGGCTGTTTCTGGCTGTCGTGATCGTCTTGTTCTCACGACAGGTCATCGGCTGGTCAATGTAGCCAAACATGCACGTTGATCTGGTTCTCAATGCCCTTATGATGGCGGTCTGGCGGCGCAAGCCGAAGGGTGAAGTTCTTGTGCATTCTGACCAGGGCCGCCAGTTCACCAGTAGCGATTGGCAGACATTTTTAAAATGACACAAACTGGTTTGCAGCATGAGTCGTCGGGGGAATTGCTACGGCAACGCTGTCGCCGAGAGCTTTTTTCAGCTCCTGAAACGCGAACGAATCAAACGAAAAACCTATAAAGACCGCGAAGCGGCCCGGCAGGACATCTTCGATTGCATCGAAATGTTCTATAATTCGATAAGGCGTCATGGCTATAATGACGACCTGTCACCAATGGAGTTCGAAAAGCGACATTCTGCAAAGATCGGGAGTGTCTAGAATTCTGGTGGCGATTCAGTTATCGTGAATCGTGACTTGCTGCAGTGCACGCGTTGACCGGCGGAGTGGCTTGGAGTATGCTGCCGCCCTATGTTAATCTATGTAGTGTCAATTTTGTGTTAACCGGGAATTTTATCGATGTCTACGCCTTTACATCAGCAACAGAACCTTCGCACTATGATCCAATGTCCCACCTGCCAGAAACCTACGTTGTGGCAGGATAACCCTCACCGCCCTTTTTGTAGCGACCGTTGTCGATTACTCGATCTCGGCTGCTGGGCTGAGGAGGAATACCGGGTTCCGGCCGAGGACGGAGGAGTAACTCCTGAGTCCATGGAAAACTTCGAATAAACAATAAGATAGAAGGAATACCTCATGTATTATCTCACCATTCATACCCAGTTTGCGGCTGCTCACAACCTGTTGCATTATCAGGGGGACTGCGAAAACCTGCACGGACATAACTGGAAGGTCGAGGTCACTGTGACCGCTAGAGAGCTCGATAAGGCCGGACTGGGCGTCGATTTTAAGGTCCTGAAACGGGAAACCAATCGGCAGCTCGATCTGCTCGATCATACGTATCTCAATGATCTTCCCGCCTTTCGTGAGCATAGCCCCTCTTCTGAAAACATCGCCCGCTTTCTCTATGAAGAGTTACAAGGGGTCTTGAACGATGGCAACGTGGCTATCGACAAGGTCACGGTCTGGGAGTCTGATCATGCCTGTGCCAGCTATGTCGCAGACTAATGGCCAACTGATCGAGGTTTTTTCCTCCATTCAGGGGGAAGGTTTGCTAATTGGCTTGCGGCAGATATTTGTGCGTTTCGCCCTATGCAATCTCGCTTGCCGCTATTGCGACACGCCCGTTGATGTGGTGGATTCCTGCCGTGTAGAAACCGCTCCTGGTTCGGGAAGCTTTCTCGGTGTGCCTAATCCCATTTCCCTCGATGTGTTAGCAAGTACCGTTTCAGACTGGACTGGTCGTTTGCCTGGCGGGCATCATTCTATCAGTATCACCGGAGGTGAACCGCTAATGCAGGATCGGGTGCTGCAGGACTGGCTACCGGTCTTGCGCAATCTGCTACCTATACATCTCGAAACCAATGGTACCTTGCCCGATGCCTTTGCACCCCTTGTTCCCCATGTCGATTGGGTCTCTATGGATATCAAGTTGGAGTCTCAGACCGGCGAGCCGACCCCCTGGCGCGTCCATGAGGAATTTCTTGCTCTGGCCTCGGAACGGGGTTGCTGCGTTAAATTAGTGGTGGGGACCGAAACGACAGTAGAAGAAGTGCGGCAGGCCGCCGAATTGGTGCATCGCAAGGCCCCTTCAGCACCACTAATTCTACAACCGATAACTATGGCAGGGCAGGTGGGGGCAGCTGCAACGCACCTGTTCCGCTTGCAGGAACAGGCTGCGTGTATTCATAGCCTGGTGAAGGTTATCCCGCAGACCCATGCGTTTCTCGGTTTGCTCTAAAGGTTGGGGCCTGTTGTTTATTGCAGTCCACTTTTTTCAAGGGCGGTGAACACAAAAGCTTTTATCGCAGAGGGCGCCGAGAAAGGCTAAACCCGTTTGTTTGATGTTCTTTTTGATCTCTGCGTTCTCGAGTGAGCAAGGCGAACGGGCGGTGAACATAAGAGCTTTTACCGCAGAGTGCGCAGAGGACGCCGAGAAAGGCTAACCCTTTTGCTTGGTTTTCTTTGCGATCTCTGCGTTCTCGAGGGAGCAAGGCGAACGGGCGGTGAAAAAGCATTTGGGGTATTCATTCTATGCAGGTCAAACTGCTAATTTGAACGAAGGGGATCTCTGAATGTTGCATTTTATCAGGAGGGAATCATGATTATCGAAGAACTGACCATGCCGGAGTTTATTCGCGGCCTGGAAAAGACTCGCACGGTGCTGGTTCCCTTTGGTGCCACTGAGGAGCATGGTCCGCACCTGCCACTTAATACCGATACTCTGCATGCCGTTGAGGTTGGTCGTAAGCTGGCTGAGCGGCGGCCGATTTTCATCGCTCCGCCCGTTCCCTACGGGGTGTGTCGCTCGACTAGTCAACATCCTGGTACCCTATCGATCACCACTAGCACCCTGCGCTCCCTGGCTATCGACATTGTCAGTGCGCTCTATCGTCAAGGGTTACGCAATATCATCTTGCTTACGGGGCACGCCGGCGGCACCCATACCGCGACCCTGATTGACGCCGGGGAAACATTGCTAGAGCGTTTTTCCGATCTGAAGATTGCCGTACTGACCGAGTTTATGCTGGCGGCCAAGGAAGGGCGCGGTATCATCGAAACGGCGGATGACTCCCATGCCGGAGAGATAGAGACCTCTCGCATCCTACACTCCCATCCGCAGCTGGTTAAGGGTCAAGCAGAGCGGGAGTATCCAACTTTTCCCATGGGGATTTTGGTGCGGAACAAACGCCGCTTTTGGCCGGGCGGGGTGTGGGGTGATCCGACTCTGGCGACAAAGGATAAGGGCCGGCGCCTTGAGGAGCTGGTGGTCGATTCCCTCGACCGGTTTGTGACTAAGTTGGAGCAGTGGCAGGAATAGTCGGGGAAAGCTTTGCTACGGATGCTCGCCTAAAGGGGGCGGAGGAATGCTGTCTGCGATGACCGCCCGGGGATGCTTTGGCCGGTGGTTAACGGGGAGGGTATTTAATGCGCAGGGCCTTTTCGACGCAAGGCGGAACAAACCCGTCGATTTTTCCGCGCAGGGACGAAACTTCTTTGACGATGGAGGAACTCAGGTAACCGTAGTTAATTGAGGTCATCATGAACAAGGTTTCCATCTCGTTATTCAAGGAATGGTTCATCTGAGCCAACTGGAATTCATTTTCGAAGTCGGACACGGCCCGCAGACCGCGCAACAATACCCGCGCTCCCTTATCTTCCATATAGTTGACTAGCAGGCCGTCAAAGGTGTCAACCTCGATTTGAGGATAGTCTTGTAAGGTCTCGCGAATCAGCGCCAGCCGTTCATCGATATTGAACAGTGACCGCTTGTTGACGTTCTGCGCCACAGCGATAATCAGTTTGTCAAAAATCTTTAGCCCCCGCAGTATAATATCGAGATGGCCGTTAGTAATGGGATCGAAGGAGCCGGGATATACGGCGATATTGTCGTTCATGTCTGGGGCTCCTCGCAATGACAACGGGTCAGTAGGCCGACTTGGCTGGCGCCATAACGGCGCTGGGAAATACATTGTAGCTGGCCGACGCGATCCGGCAGGGATTCTTTGCTGGATAGCTCTATGCACACTATACCATCTTCGGCCAGCAGGCCTAGATCGGAAATTTTTTCCAGGGTCGGTATGATCAGGCCCTTGTCGTAAGGCGGGTCGACAAAGATCAGATCGAAGGGGGCGTTGCTCTGGGTCAGGGCCAGCTTGTCGATGACTTGGCCTCGGATCAGGCTGATTTTGTCCTGTAGTTGACAGGTGCTGGCGTTGTGCTCGATAAGGTTGGCGGCCTGCCTGCCATTATCGATGAGGGTTGCATGGCATGCGCCACGGCTGAGAGCTTCTAGGGACAGAGCTCCGGAACCGGCGTAAAGATCAAGGACACGCTGGTCTGAAAAATTGCCCAGGCGACTGAACAGCATGCTGAATAGCGCTTCACGAACCCGGTCGCTGGTCGGGCGGATGGAATTGCCGTCAAAGGTTGCCAGCCGCTTACCTCTGGCGCTTCCGCTGATGATACGCATGGTTTTTTACCTTACGAAAAAGCCAGAAAATTACCATGCCGGTGGCCTGCCGTCAAGAGGCCGAGAATATTGTGCTATCTCCCTTGGAGGGTTTATGGAAAGACCTGATCTGGCAAGTTATGCAACCCGTAGTCTAGAAAGTCGCGGTCGTCGTCACCGGGAAGAGTTTAAGGATCTTCGTTCAGCTTTCGCCCGCGACCGGGACCGGATTATTCACTGTGCGGCTTTTCGGCGCCTTGAATACAAGACTCAGGTCTTCGTTAACCACGAGGGCGACTACTACCGGACCCGGTTGACCCATTCTTTGGAAGTGGCTCAGATTGCCCGAGGTATTGCTCGCCGCCTACTGTTAAATGAAGACCTGGTCGAAGCCTTGGCGCTAGCACACGATCTGGGACATACTCCTTTTGGACATACGGGGGAGGAAGTGCTCAACCGACTGATGGAGAATTTTGGCGGTTTTGAGCATAACCGGCAGTCGTTACGTATCGTTGAGACGCTTGAGGAGCGTTACCCCACCTTTAACGGTCTCAATCTCAGTTGGGAAACCCGAGAGGGCATCATCAAGCATTCCTCGGAGTACGATCAGGCCGCTACGGCGGATCTTGTCGATTATTGCCCGGGCGAGCGGCCTTCGCTGGAGGCTCAACTCATCGATCTGGCCGATGAGATCGCCTATAATAATCACGATATCGATGATGGGCTGAAGGCAGGTCACATCAAGCTGGCCGAACTGGCTGAAGCTGAGCTTTGGCAAGAAACCTTCGTTCTTGTCGGTCAGAAGTATCCCCTCTTGGATGAGGAACGCCACATCTTTCAAACCATCAGCCACCTTATTGGTCGCTTGATTCACGACGTTGTGACTACGACCCTGGCGAATATCGAGGCGCACGGCATCGATAGCGTTTCTCGGGTACGACTTCATTCGGCGCGATTGGTCGCCTTCAGTGAGGAGATTGACCAGAAAAATCGCCAACTGAAGGGGTTTCTGTTCAAGAATCTGTACCGTCATTACCGGGTCGAGCGAATGCGGGTCAAGGCTGAGCGCTTTCTGAGCATGATTTTTGACAGTTATGTTACCAACCCCACTCTGTTGCCCCGCAGCTATCAGGATAGATTCGAACTCTATGGTAAGGAGCGGGTTATCTGTGACTTTCTGGCTGGTATGACCGACCGCTATGCGCTGGAAGAATACAGAAGGTTGTATGAGCCCTATGGGCCGGTTTAGCTTGTGCTTGGCAGGATTAAAACCGCCAAGGTTTGGCGTTTCAAATATAAAGAATATCCTTGAAGGGCTTAATGGAGTGCGGTATAACGGCTGCGTTAATTTTTATTTGTTGTGATTTTGGTGCTATAAGGTAGGAGGCGGCCGCGTGCGTGGTTTCCAAGGGAACAATCGTTTTCCAGTGCTACCAGTGATTTCCCGTGTGTTACGGGAACATTATCTGTTGTTGGCGCTGGGGTTGTTGCTTTCAATTCTGTTGTCGTTGTGTCTTCTCGATGGTTCACCTATCCTGCCCAACCTTTCCCTGCTGGTCATCTCCCCCCTTCTGTTGCTGAATATCCTGTTCGCCTGCTTTTTTAGTGTTTATGTCCGGCAAAAATCCTTACGCGAACAGCGCCGTCTGTACGATATTGTGTGTCGAATTACTGAAAATGGCAGTGAAGCATTTTTCCCTACCTTGGTTATCCAGCTAGGTGATTTTCTCGGTGCTGATTATGTCCATGTCGGTCGCTTTGCTGACCCCCGTGGTGATATTCTGAAAACTTTGGCTGTCTGTCGCGATGGCCAACTCGAAGATCCTGCCGAAGTGGAAGTGGCTGGTGCGCCTTGCGTGAAGGTATTTGAGGGCGTTTGCTGGTCTGCCGGAAGAGGCTTGCGTCATCGGTTCCCTGATTCTGCTCTGGTTGCTGATCTGCGGGCCGTTAGTTATATGGGGCATCCTCTGCGGGATGCGACTGGTGAGGTGGTCGGGGTTATTGCCGCCTTTGGCCGTAGGCACTTGAAGCACGGTCGGCGGGCTATGGTGCTAATGGCTTTTCTTGCTCAACAGGCATCCGCTGAACTTGAACGGAGCAGAGTTCAGCAAGCCATGGAGCGCATGGCCTATTACGATCCCTTAACCGAGATGTCTAACTGGAGATTTTTCCGCGAGAGACTGGTTTCAACTCTGGCGAAGTCCCAGCAGAGCAGCCAGCCCTTCGGCCTGATTTTTCTTGATGTAGACCGGTTTAAAAATGTCAATCAAAGCTTTGGCCATGAGGCAGGGGACGTCTTGCTGCGGCTTTTTGCCGAACGCCTGGCCAGCACCCTCGACGATCAGGCCATAATCTCCCGTAAAGGCGGAGATCGGTTTTTTGTTCTGCTTCCCCATCTGCTGGCTGTCGCCGATGTTCGTATGGTGGCCCAGCGGTTGTTAGCTATGTTGCGGGACCCTTTTGAGGTTCAAGGACGTGAGGTCTACCTAAGTATTAGTGTCGGTATCGTAACCTGCCCGGCAGATGGCGCAACCATCGCTACTCTGCTGGCCCATGCCGATGCCGCCATGCACCGGGCCAAGGAATTGGGTGGGGGACGTATAGAGCGATATGTGCCAGCCATGGGGGTGGCCAGTAGCGCGCGTCTTGGTATGGAAAGGGCTTTGCGCGAGGCGTTGAAAAAGGGAGAGTTTTTACTCCATTATCAGCCTCAGTATCAGCTCAAGACCGAGCGTATTGTGGGCGATGAAGGGCTATTGCACGATCGTCTTTCGAGCTGTCTGGTCGGAGCCGAAAGCCTTATCCGCTGGCGCCATCCAGAGCGAGGGCTTGTTCTGCCAATGGAATTTATCCCACTAGCAGAAGAGGCTGGACTGATCGAAGAGATTGGTGCCTGGGTGTTAGAGGCGGCCTGCTGTCAGCTGCAAAGCTGGCGTCAATGGTTCGGGCCCGACTTTAAAATGTCGGTTAATCTCTCTGCTCGGCAACTGTATGACCCGCTTTTGGTCGATCGAATCACTAGCACGTTAACGGCTAATGGTCTGCGACCCGAAGATCTCTGTCTGGAGATCACTGAAAGTTGTCTGATGGGAAGTGTCCAAGAAAGCCAGCAACAGCTGCAGCGTTTGCGCAGCCTAGGTGTTGACATCTCCATCGATGATTTTGGCACCGGATATTCTTCCCTTAGCTACTTGCGCCGTTTCCCGGTCACTGCCCTTAAGATCGATCGCTCTTTTGTGCAGGACATTGGCGGGCATGCCGACCATCAAGCTATCGTTAAAAGTATCATCGCCCTGGCCGAAGTTCTAAAGCTTGAGGTGATTGCCGAGGGGGTAGAGACGGAGCAGCAGCTGTCCTGTCTTTATGCTGCTGGTTGCCGTACCGTTCAGGGTTATCTCCTCGGCCGGCCGATGGCGGCTCAGGACTTTGCCACATTATTACTCAATGTTCACTGCGATAATCAGTCCGACAGGTACAGCCTGGTCGGTTGATGGCTAAGGCAGGGTGATAAGTCGGTCTGGACCCGCCAAGAAGAGCAGCAGGGTCCGGCCGAGAATCTGAGCTACGCTGGCACCGGTTTGTGCGGCTAGCTCAGCTGCGACTTCTTTCCGGTCCTGTGGGCAGCTTTCGAGAATCTTGACTTTGATCAGTTCGTGGATTGCTAGTTGCTCTTTACAGGCCGCCACTAGTTTATCAGTAACGGCTTCTTTGCCGACCATGACGGTCGGTTTCAGTTTGTGTCCAAGGGCGCGCAGATGGCGAGCCTGTTTTCCAGTTAATTTAGCCATTATTGACTCCAGTTTTAAGGATCGGGTTTTAAAGATTGCGGACTTTACCAGAACGGCTCCCTAAAAGAAAGCCTTTCCATGGTCAGGAGCTGGGTTGATGGACTAAGGGTTATGTTGTCGAGGAAGGCTCTTTTGGCCCGGTCATAACGTTGTTGTTTTTTGAGCAAATTGAGATGTCGTTATGATATATAGCCGCCTGGCCTGGTATTGTATTGAAACAGTTTGCAGAGAGCTTCTCCTGTTGCCAAAGGTCGTAAGTCGTAGGGTTGACTCCTATGTCTGTATCAAAATAGCACAAAATGGACCATAAATAACAGCAGGTGCCGCCTGGGTCGATGATATGCTTTTGGGGCTGCGGTAGGTATGAAAAAATGTTCTAAAATATGCCATCTGTCATTGACAGATTGATTTGATTTGTGTAGAAATTGGTGGGCTGTGGAAAACGGGGGTTTTGCGCAGAGCGAGTGACTGGGTCCAGAGTACAGTGTCTGATGCCAGTCGAAGCCCATTTCGTCTGATTCTTATGGAACTACTGATTGGTAGGAGGCACTGATGTTAAAGAAGATTCTTAGCTTTTTTTGTAAACCCAAGCCAGATTCAGATTTGGCGAACAAAAAGGAGAGGAATAACAGTATGCAAACGTCCACTTGTCCGAAAGAATGCAGGATTCCTGAGCGTGCAACGTTGCCTAAGGATCTCTATGTGAAGCTTGCCGAGTTTATCTCAGAGCTTCCTCAAAAAGAGGGCCATCTGGTTACCGCATTGCACAACGCTCAGCACCTGTTCGGCTACCTGCCTCGCGAAGTGCAGGAATTCGTTGCCGATCAGATGGAAGTTTCCCTCGCCAAGGTTTATGGCGTGGTTACCTTCTACACCTTCTTCACCCAGATTCCAAAGGGTAAGTACCCCATCTCCATCTGCATGGGTACTGCTTGCTTTGTTGTTGGTGCCGATAAGGTTGTTGAAGCCTTTAAGCAACAACTTGGTGGTGTTGAAGTCAGCGAAGTAACTCCCGACGGCAAATTCTCTATCGATTGCCTGCGCTGCGTTGGTACCTGTGCACTGGCTCCGGTTGTTATGATCGGTGAGAAGGTCTACGGGAAAGTGACTCCTGATCAGGTTAAAGACATCATCGCAGACTTTTCATAAGGACGGGGGAATCTCAAAATGGCAAAAATCAATACAATTGCTGAACTGAAGAAGTTGCGTGAAGACCTGCTGGGTGCTGCCCAGGCTAAAGCCGGCAAGCC
>JABXKU010000110.1 GCA_013619105.1 Desulfuromonadales bacterium | reverse complement strand
CTTTTGAGCTTTCCTCCCCTGTGACGCAGCCGGAGCGAAGTGGACGTTTTGCGAAACAGGCGGGGAAATGTTTGAGCGCAGCGAGTTTTTCCCCGCCCGCAAAATGTCTGCGTAGCGCAGGGTACCCGCAGGGCCAGGAGGTGGGGCGCCTTTTTCTGCCTACTCTTTTTTGGCGCGTAAAAAGAGTAGGACGTCGGGCGGGGGCGTAACCCCGCGGTCATGTAGTTTGTGCAGGGAAGCTGTAAATAAGACAACAAGCAAATCTATCAACCGGCCGGTCTTGCCCGCCCGGGCGCGTTACTTTTCTTGACGACCAAGAATAAGTAACCAAAAGAAGGTCGCCCCCCGTTGGCCCGCCTGCGGCGGGTTCCCTCTCTCCGGGATTATAAGCGAAGTGGACGTTTTGCGAAACAGGCGGGGAAATGTTTGAGCGCAGCGAGTTTTTGCCCGCCCGCAAAATGTCTGCGTAGCGTAGGGACCCCGTAGGGCCAGGAGGTGGGGCGCCTTTTTCTGCCGACTCTTTTTTGGCGCGTAAAAAGAGTCGGGCGTCGGGCGGGGGCGCAACCCCGCGGTGTAGATTTTTCATCACCTACCAAAAACAACCCTCTAAAACTCCAACAACATCTCCTCCGGCTCTTCAACATAAGCACAAACCCGCTTCAAAAAACCTACAGCTTCCCGCCCATCGATGAGCCTGTGATCGTAACTCAAAGCCAAGTACATCATCGGCCGAATCACGATCTCTCCATCCCGCACCACCGGCCGTTGCTGAATAGCGTGCATGCCAAGCACTGCGCATTGGGGGGGATTGAGAAGTGGTGTACTGAGCAGAGAACCGAACACGCCACCGTTAGTGATGGTAAACGTGCCCCCCTTGAGGTCGGCAACGCTCAAGCGATTGTTACGAATCTTGTCGCTAAAATCGATGATAGACTGCTCGATTTCCGCAAAATGCAGACGGTCGGCATCCCGTAGTACCGGTACCACCAAACCCTTTTCGGCGCTGATGGCGACACCGATATCGTAAAAATGCTGTTGCACAATCGCATCTTCTTCAAGGCGAGCATTAACCAGAGGGTATTCCCGCAGGGATTCGATCACCGCCTTAACGAAAAAGGACATCAACCCTAACTTAACGCCATGGCGCTGGCGAAAGGTCTCTTGATGCTTGGCCCGTAGGGACTGCAACCGGCTAAGGTCGGCCTCGCTGAAGGTGGTCAGCATGGCGGTCTGCTGGCGGGCGGCGACTAGCCGTTCGGCAATACGGCGGCGAATAGGCGTCAGCGGCTGCCGGGTAGTGCGGCTGTCCTGATCTGAAGACGGCGGAGGTTTGGTAGCAGGTGGCGCCGCTGCCGGCACTGGTTTCGCCGCTACCGGCTCGATCGCAGGAACATCTTTGGGCACTTGAGTAACCGGTGCCGCCTCTGGCTGTTGGACGATCGGCTCAGCGGCAGGCGTATCTGAACCCGGCTGAGCTTCCGAGGAATCGGCCCCCTCTGGTTCTTTAAGGACGGCGATCACCTCACCAACCTTGACCATCGTCCCTTCCTGAACGCTGATGGACAATACTCCATTCGCTTCGGCTTGTAGCTCCAGAGTGATCTTATCCGTTTCCAGTTCACACAGCAGATCGTCCTTGCTGACGCTGGCACCATCGTTCTGATGCCATTTGACCAGCAGTGCTTCAAAGATCGATTCGCCGATTTCCGGGATTTTCAGTTCCATAACTATTCCTTCACTCATGTTCCCTGCGATTCATCATCTTTGACGGCAAAGGCTCTGCTGACGATCTGTTCCTGTTCACTTTTGAACCAGCGGTGTGAACCTCCTGCCGGTGCGGCCATCGCTTGGCGTCCCACATAGACCGGTGCCAAGCCGCTAACCCTGGCAAGCTGCGGCGCGATAAACTGCCAGCCCCCCATATTGCTCGGTTCTTCCTGCACCCAAACCAGGCGGTCAGCATGCGGGTAGTGGGCAAGAGCCGCTTGCAACAACTCATCACGCAAGGGATAGAGCTGCTCGATGCGCAACAGCGCCACATCCGTCCGCCCCTCCCGCTCCTTATACTGCAGCAAGTCATAATAGACCTTGCCGCTGCAGAGCAGCAGGGTGCGCACCTGTTCCGGTGCGGTCTCATCTATCAGGATCTCCTGAAAGCGACCGCTGGTTAATTCGTCCCTCTCGGAACGACAAACTGGATGGCGCAACATACTTTTAGGGGTAAAAACGATCAATGGCCGGCGAAAAGGCTGTTTGACCTGACGGCGCAGCAGATGAAAATACTGAGCGGGTGTAGAAGGATAGGCCACTTGCAGGTTGTCGGCGGCACAGAGCTGCAAAAAACGTTCGATACGGGCGCTCGAATGTTCCGGTCCCTGGCCCTCATAGCCGTGAGGCAGCAATAGCACCAGGCCGCTGACCCGGTTCCACTTGCGCTCGCTACCGGCAATAAACTGATCGATAATGACCTGGGCGCCGTTGGCAAAATCGCCGAACTGGGCTTCCCATAGAGTCAGACCGTGGGGGGTCTCCAGGGAATAACCATATTCGAAGCCAAGAATCGACGGTTCGGAAAGAGCGCTGTCATAGGCATAAAAGGCAGCATCCTTGGCCATCGTGTCTAAAGGTACATGTTCGATACCACTGGTGACATCGAACAGAGCGGCGTGGCGCTGACTGAAGGTCCCACGGCGGCTGTCTTGCCCCGATAAACGTACGTTGTGCCCCTCATCTAACAGGGAGGCAAAGGCCAAGGTTTCAGCGTTTGCCCAATCGATGCCAGCTCCCTCCTTGAGGGCGGCCAGACGTTTTCCCAAAAGCTTAGCAATCCGCGGATGGGGAGAAAATCCCGCCGGCAAGGCAGCCAGTTGTTCCGCCAGCGCCATCAGAGTGGCCTCCTCGACGCCAGTCTCAAGGGTCACCGGTAAAAACTCGCGAGCGACTTCCTGCCACTTGCCACCGTAGCCGATTTCCAACTGCTGATGTTTGCGCTCCGCAGCCTGCTCCAATCGCTGCACAATAACCTCTGCCTGACGGTCGATTTCCTGCTGCGCAATGCCTTCATCCAACAACTGGCGCGCATAGAGGTCGCTCATCGTCGGCCGCTGCTTGATCTTGTCGTACATCAGCGGTTGGGTGAAGTAAGGCTCATCCCCTTCATTGTGGCCCTGGCGGCGGTAACAGATGATCTCCAGCACTACATCACGACCAAAGCGTTGCCGATAATCGAGAGCCAGATCGACGGCATAGGCCGCCGTTTCGGGGTTTTCGCCATGCACGTGAAAGATCGGCACCATCAGCATCTTGGCCATATCCGTGGCATAGGGGGTCGAGCGAGCATCCTCCGGTACCGTGGTGAAGCCGATCTGATTGTTGAGCACAATATGCAGGGTACCACCGGTGCGGTAACCGGCCAACTGAGACAAATTAAAGGTTTCGGCCACCATGCCCTGGCCGGCAAAAGCGGCGTCACCATGAATCAACACCGGCAGCACGCGCTGCTCACCCTGAACGCCCAATTCGTCCTGCCGCGCCCGCGCCTTGCCCTCGACGACAGTATCGACCGCCTCAAGGTGGCTCGGATTGGAGGCCAGAGTCAAATGCAGCGGCCCCTCCTCGAGGTCTAGATCTGTGGAAAAGCCCTGATGGTATTTGACATCTCCCTCGCCGACAAAGTTGAACTCGATATTGTCTTCAAACTCGGCAAAAATGTTCTCCAGCGGTTTGCTAAAAATATTGGCCAGCACATTCAGTCGACCGCGGTGAGCCATGCCAAGGACCAGGTCCTGAATCTGCAGGGAAGTGGCCTTGTGCACCATGCGATCCAAGAGAGGAATGATCACCTCGCCTCCCTCCAGGGAGAACCGTTTTTGGCCGAGAAACTGACGGTGAAGAAAGGCTTCAAAGAGAGTCGCTTCCTGCAGTTTACGCAAAATAGTCAGCTTATCTTGACGGGAAAAGGCTGGCCGATTGTGCACCGTTTCCATCCGGTCCAGCAGCCAGCTTCGCTCGGCAGGGTCCTGTATATGCATGAACTCGACACCAATGGCCCGGCAATAGGTCGTCCGCAGGTGGTTGATGATTTCGCGCAGATCGGCATGCCCCTCAGGCAGGTGGCGGGCATAAAAAACCTGATCGAGATCGGCTTCATCAAGACCGAAGGTCTGCAAGGTCAGCAGGGGATGTTCCGTTTTGCAGGGTGATAAAGGATCGGTACAGGCCAGCAAATGGCCGATATCCCGATAACGATAGACCAAAGCATCGACTGCCGACTGTTTGAGGGCCATTGGGCAGCTGTGGCAGTCTTCCCCCATGGCCGGCAATCCGATCTCGCGAGCCAGGTCAAAACCCTCGAAAAAGCTGTGCCACTCGGGGGAGAGCTGCTCCGGAGACTCCTGCCAAAGCAGGTATTGAGCTTCCAGCCATTGGGGGCTGATGTTATGTTCCAGGGACATGGGTGCCGATAGTTCGTCTTGCGGGTGCAAAAGCATCAATGCGGCAGAGGGGCCGCGACGGCTGGTCGGTTAAGATCTTGAGATTATAGCAACTTGCCGGTTAGGATGCAATCGATGAGGGGCCTTGCAGACTGTAGCTTAACCGCCAATGGAGCTTTCACAGTATTGCGAACATAGACCAAGGATTAGGCCTTTTTTACTCATTTTCCTGCTTGACATCTTCTTTTTCAGAGTGTATAAACTCAACTCTCTTCTGACGTCAAACCAAGTTTTTGCACGACGAAGTTGAGATTTGAGAAGAATACTACAAAACCACAGATCATTCCCTCTTAGCTCAGTTGGTAGAGCATCTGACTGTTAATCAGATTGTCGCTGGTTCGAGCCCAGCAGAGGGAGCCATAATAAAAAGGCCTCACGAGAAATCGTGGGGCCTTTTTGCGTTACGACGAGGAGCAGCCGAACCATTCTGCCTGAATCCAAGAGCCCGCAAGGGTCAGAAACAAGTCTGAGCAAGACCCACAAAACCAAAACATAAACGGGACAGTTCGCAGAGCAATAAACCGAAGAGGCCGATTTCCCCAAGGAAATCGGCCTCTTTCGATACGCTGTATTTTAGTTCGTTTTCATCCGAAAACGGCTCTTTTCCCATATAAAAACTACACTGTGTCCATCCAAAGTTTCCGGATGGGCACTAGTTCGTTTTTTTGCAGCGCCAGCGACGATGAAGCCAAAGCCACTGTGTCACATCTTTTCGGATGGCCTCTTCAATAATGGCGGTCAGCAGGGCGGTGTTTTCTTCCACCGAGGACTCAGGCTCATCTTTGAGAAAGAACATCGGCTGGATCTGGCAATCGTAACAGTCGTCACTGCGCCGGTAAGAGAAGAGCGGCACCACCGGAATTTGGTATTTCATGGCCAGGCGGGCGATGATGGGTGTTGTAGATGCCGGGCGGCCGAAAAATGGAACGACGACCCCTTCTGAGGAACTGCGGTGCTGATCTATCAGGACTGCGACCCCCTTTTTTTCGGAAAGGGAGCGGAGGATTTTTCGCGCGCCACTTTTGCTGTCGAGGCAGCGCCCCCCAGCGGCTTCCCGCAGCCGGGTGAGATATTTATCCGCCTGGGGGTTTTTCATTTTTTTGACAACAAAGTCGGTGGGAAATCCAAGCGTAGGAAGCAAAAAGGTGCCGATTTCCCAGAAACCGACATGTCCGCTCAGCAAAATGACACCGCGGTCGTAATCGTAGGCCTCTTGGAGATTCTCCAGCCCTGTGGGAAAAAAGATTTTATCGACATCCTCCTGCGTGAAGAGATCGAGACGCAGCATCTCAACGACACCTTTGCCGATATGAACAAACATGGCGTCGACCCGCTGCCGAAGTTCAGACTCGCTGAATTCGGGAAAGGCCTGCCCCATATTCTCCATGGCGATGCGGCGCTTGGTCGACATGAGACATCCCAACACTCTGCCTAACCCTCCCCCAAAAGAGAGAGCAGCTTTGCGCGGCAGAAGTCGGATGATAAAGCTGAGGGGGAAAAACAATGCGTTTTCAAAAAAGTTTTTGAGGGTACGATTTTTCATCAACCAATCTCTCTCCTGAGTGCGTTATTCCAGACACTTGCGTAGCACCTCGCGGCCGCCGCAGTGGTCCTGTTCTGAGTCACCTTCTGCACTGAAACAGCCCGGTCGTTTCGGAAGGTCCAAGCATAAATCGAGATATCACTGCAGCGCATGGTGCAAATTTTTTCACCTCGTGTCAACAAGAAGAGTTCGCGATGAAACGTCAAGCCCATAAAAAACCTATGACTCCCAGCGGATCTATCCTTTTTTTGGCCTCAAATAAGTCAGTGGCCAGTTCCAAGTTTCAGCCTTGCTTGCAACCTCTGGTCCGTGGCAGAATCCCCGCCATGAATATAAAACCTTACAATCTCTATTCCAGCCACCTGAAACAACGCTTCGGCGGCCGAGTGCATAAGATCTCCATCGATGCCGGTTTTTCCTGTCCCAATCGCGGCGCCACCCGAGACCAACCCGGTTGTCTATTTTGCGACCCAAGCGGTTCGGGGTCGATGGGTATCGAAAAAGCCCTATCGGTAGCGGAGCAGATCGAAGCGGGAAAAGAGGTCATGGTACGTAAGTACAAGGCAAAGAATTTCCTGGCTTATTTTCAACCCTTTTCCAACACCTTTGCTCCCGTCGAGCGACTGCGTAGCCTGTACGATGAGGCTTTGGCCGTCGAAGGGGTGGTTGGCCTGGCGGTGGGCACCCGGCCTGACTGCTTGCCGCCAGCGGTTCTCGACCTGTTGGCCGAATACCACCGGCGCAGCTATTTCTGGCTCGAACTAGGCTTGCAGAGCATTCACGACCAGACCCTGAGCAAACTGCAACGGGGCCACGACTATGCGACTTTTCTCGAGGCCTATCGGGGAGCCAAGGATCGAGGCCTGCGAGTCTGCGTCCACCTGATTATTGGCCTGCCCGGTGAAAATCGCGAGCAGATCCTGGCCAGCGCCGAAGAGATGGCGCGACTGGGCATCGACGGCATCAAACTGCACCTGCTGCACGTGCTGGAGGGAACCGGCCTGGGCGATCTCTATCGGCAGGGGGAGATGGACATCCTGTCGCAGGAAGATTATGTGACCCATGTTGTCGACATGGTGGAACGGCTTTCACCGCACACCCTGATTCACCGCTTAACCGGCGATGGGCCCCGCGACCGATTGCTGGCGCCCCTCTGGTCGCTGAACAAATGGCAGGTCCTCAACGCCATCGACGCTGAATTCAGACGCCGGGGAACAAGGCAAGCTAGCCGCTTTAGCGGCTGATGGATCAGAAGTAATTCAAGGGGAAACTAGAAAACTAAAACTGGGGGATTGGTACGGGGACACGCCACCACCCGCAAAAACGGGCCGCAGAGAAGACTCAGGAACCGCGCTGCTCAAAGACAACAGAGCTGACCTGAGCGGGCGGATTTTCGGCGCTGCCCCAAGAGATCAGCAGCAACGAAGCCCAGACAAGACTAAGAATTATAACAGTAGTTTTAAACATTGCAGCAACACAAATCATTTCACGGAAAAAGTAGTATCTGCCGGCATTACCCACCAATGTTGCATAAACCCTAACGTTACAAAAGTCGAGGATGCTGC
>JABXKU010000109.1 GCA_013619105.1 Desulfuromonadales bacterium | reverse complement strand
GTGTTACCGGTTTTTTCGGCGGCAAGGGAGCAAACCAAGCCACCCCCATAAAAACCAACCCGGCAGCAATCATAGAGAGAATATTGCCGAGTTGCCCCAAGGAACCAAAGTCGAACAGCACCAGCTTGATGGCGGCCAGGACCAGCAAAGCGGCCCCCGCAGACCATAGGGGCCGTGATTTACTTTGGCCACCCCACCAGGCCAGGCCTGCGCCGAAGATGGCCCACAGCAGGGAAACCGCCGCGGGCAGATGCATATGTTTTAAGTCCATCACAGTCAGCACACGATCGGGGCCGAGCCAACGCAAGAGCATGGCCTGCAAAACCAATGACACAGCGACCACGGTCACGGTGCCGAAAGCGACGGAAGGTTCCCGACTCGACTGGTGCTGGGTCAGCGTATAGCGGACCATAAATATCAGGGTCAAACATTCAAAGAGAATGGCCCAGATGTTTTGCTCGATATGCAGGGTGGTGACGCCCAAAAGGCCGAGAGATAAGACGCCGAAGTATAGGGGTAAAATTATAGCGTTCAGTTTGACACTGTTGGGCAGCCAGGTTCTCGCAGCAAGGGCACTCAGTAGCACCGCCGCCACAACAATGGAGGCACCGAGAAACAAGGTTCCGACGCTGGCAGGTTGGGTCGCGGCCAGTGCCCAGGGAATAAGGATCAACGGCAGCAGGCCCAGGATGAACTCGGCGCCGGGGTGATCGTCTGCCCTGTCGGCAGCTAGACAGCCCACCAAAAACAGCAACGCCGCCGGGGTGAGCAGCAGGAACAGATAGGTGACCGAACCGGGAAAGTCGAAGGCCGCCCACCAGCCGCATCCCGCCACGGCTATACTCAGCAAAATGGATAGCGCCGGAGCAAGGGGTTTGCGTCGCGCCACAAAGGCCATGCCGACGGCGATACAAAGCAGCAGGCCATAGACCAGTTGCGGCATAAAGTCGATGTGCAGGCGTTGCAGTTCCAGGGCGATCATAAGCACGGTCCAGCCGGCAGCCAGCCAGCCGATGATGCTGGCCATATCTATTTTGCGCTGGCGACTCAGCCAGGCCGCCGCCCCTAGGGCTAGCGCAATGAACATCCGTTCAGCAAACAACGCATTCAGAAAAATCCGCCCGAAAGAAGGTTCCTGAATGGAGACGGCAAAGTTTAAAAATCCCATTAGCAAAATGAGACCGCAGATCGGTTTCTGGTTTTCTTTCTGCATGCCCAGGTGCGGTGCAATGGCCAACAGAGCCACCGACAGACCGAGGCCCAATAAGAGCCAGGGAACGTCTTCTAAGCGGCACACCACCGCGGCCGCCAACAGCACTGCGGCGACCAAGCCGTGGGGTAACGCCTCGCCTCGCTTGAGGAACTTCAGCAAAGCAGCGGCCAGCGCCCAAACTAAACCTAACAGGGCCACCCCTAAAACTCCTTCCACTTGTAATCGGGGTGCAATAAACAAGGTAAGCACAAAGGACGCAGCCGGCAGTGCGAGGAAATATCCTAAGTCAAAACGACTAAGCCAGGTCGACTTCACTTGCTTTCGTTCGACTAAGGGCATCGCTAAATGCAGTGCCGTTATGGCCAGTAAAAAGGGCTGCATGGTCGAATAATATTCAGGCTGGTAGAGCCGGGCGGTCCAGCCCATGAATAAGGCTCCGGCCAGGGTAAAGAGGAAGCTTAAGTGAATCAAGCCCCGCCAGCCACGCAGTGTCACCATGACCAGAACTAGAACACTGACGGCGGTATAGTAGCTGTAGACTTCTAACGGGCCGGGTGTTTGCAGAGCAAAGGCCGGGGCGACATAGGCACCCGTCATGGCCAGAATCGCTACGGATAGAGCTCGGGAGGAAACCGCAAAATACCCCGTGGCCAGAGCCACAAGCCCCAGCAAGGTAAGGGCTTGAATCCCGTTGATATAGCCAAAGAAACTGTAAGCACTGTAGGCCGTTAGATACGCAATGCCCGCCGCCGCCCCACCGAGGGACAAGCGAATCGCCCGACGTTTTGGTCGATTTCGCAAGGTATAGGCGACTCCGGCCAGAAGGGCTGAAATCACAAAGCCACTACCCAACTTGAGAGAAGGGGGCGTGTTGATGTGAATAAGGGCGTAGCGCA
This sequence comes from Desulfuromonadales bacterium, assembly GCA_013619105.1. Lineage (GTDB taxonomy): Bacteria > Desulfobacterota > Desulfuromonadia > Desulfuromonadales > Syntrophotaleaceae > Syntrophotalea_A. Next base: position 5,122 of record JABXKU010000109.1, on the reverse strand, counting down.
GCAGGGCACCGATGCCCAGAATTAACAAGCCGGCCCCAACTTTGGCCGGCCAGTTCCCGGAAGAGATCCAGGACCAGAGGCCCATCTGTTTAATTTGGGGCTGACTTGAGTCCCGTTGGGTTTCGTAGAAAAACAAGGAAACGAAGAGAAATAGAGTGAAAAACATGAATGGGATGGTCATAAAAAGGGGCCTTTCGATATCAGTGATTTCACTTGTTCACTACAATGTATTGCCAAGACACCTAACCTGGGGCAAATCCTGGGTCCGCGACAGTGTCTTGCCCGCTCTATTCTTTAATAAACGGCAATTTGCCTGAGTTGATCGGGGCCGCTCAAGGGGGCTGATTCACGGCTTACATCGATTAATAGATTGCCATAATGGCATAGGCACCGCCCGTTGGCCACGGATTTTTGCGGTCAATTAATCCGCACCACTGCCGGTCAGCCCTGTTCTTTCGGTTCCGGTTGTTCCAGCGGGTTTTCGCAGGGTTTTCTGTGGTCTAATTTTTTGCTGCCAGAACGCTTCGAGGCGGAGTTGAGTACGACCGGTTTTGGAAACAGCTGCTGCAGCTCTGCGACCGGTTTATAGAGGGTCAATTGCAAGTATGGCCAGCCGCATTTAGTGCTGTGCCCCGGGATGAAGGATTCCGGAGGCTGTCCATGTTTATGGCGGTAGATGGCTCGCGCCAGCGTGCGGTATTTTGGCTCTAGGATCGCCAGCCAATCGAGAAAGGCCCGTTTGCCCTTGTGGATGTTGCAGGGTCCGCAGCAGACCACCACGTTGCGGATGGAGTTTTCGCCGCCCTTGTCCAGAGGGTCCATGTGGTCCAGATGCAGCGGCGAGTTGTTGAATGTGTTGGGTGTTATCTCGTCAAACCACGATCCGCAATAGGGACAGAAATCCCGCTCGTCGTGCAAGTTGGCGCGAAAAAATTCCGGTACCGCATAGTGCCGCCAGTGCTTGCCGTAGATGATCCGCAGTTTTTGTTTAGTGATCAGTTCACGCCTCAAGGCCGCCCGATGTCGCTCGTCGAGCTGCTTCAGATGGCAGGTCAGACAATAATGCCCCCGTGGATTATGCTGGCCGCCGGCATCGACAAACCGATCGCCGGGCAGGGTTTTGTGACAACAACAGCATGCTTTGGTGTCGGCCATGGTGGTCCATTTAAAAGTGCTGGCAGGGACGTTCGGGTTTACATCCGTCCCCCTGCCTATTTAAGGTCTGTTAGTTTCAGCATAGCTGATTTTGCCCGAAAATGGCCAAATCGGCCCTATTACCAGCATGGGACGAAGCGTCGGGTTTAATCGTTGACGGCAGGATGAAGGTCGGCTAACCTTCGTCCTGTGGCCCTAAGCGCCGTTTAGTTCCGGAACCGCTGGCCTTTATCCTTTGTACGTGTTTTCTCGAACAGGAGCTTATCGGATGCAATGCCCTCATTGCGGATTTGACCAAGAAAAGTCGGACATGTGCCAGGCCTGTGGGCTGGTCTTTGCCAAATACGCTCAACGACAGGAGCGGCTGCAGCAAGGGGAGGCCGTCGCCGCCCCAACGGCCCGTGGAGGTCGAGGCAAGACCTGGCTGTTGATCGGTGTGGCGATGATCGTTGGGTTGGCGGCGGGTGGGATGCTGCGGGGCCAGAAGGCTTCGGCACCTGCGGTTTCCGAGTCTGCGTTGCCGGGGGAGCAGGGTATGACACCTTTGGCCGGGGAGTCCGTCGATCCGGCCCCCCTTCCTGAGCTCGCCAAGGAAAGTGTGCCTCCCTTTGTGGAAAGGGCCGCGGCGCAGCCGAACTCCAGTCCCATTGAGCGGGCCCGCAATGCGACCGTGTACATTCGCACCCCCTGGGGCAGTGGTTCCGGGTTTTTTGTCGACGGCCTGGGGCGTATCGTTACCAACCGGCACGTGGTGGAATACGATGAAAAGAAGCTGGGAAAACTGCGCAGCAAAATCGACAAGTTGGAAGCGGTGCTAAAGGCGGAAAAGAAGATTTTGGTTCGCATGAAAAGGGAGCTGTCTCAGGTAAACGATTCCGATTTGCTGCCCCGTTATACCCAGATTCTGCAGGGCCGGCAGGCCCGCTACGACCAATATCAGGATCTTAAGGATAAGCTGCAGGGGCAGTTGCGCAGCATCGACTACTACTCGCCCTTGTCCGACCTGCAAGTGGTGATGGCGGATGGGACCGAATTCGACATCGAAGAGGTGGTGTTGAGTGATAACTTTGACCTGGCTCTGTTGTCACTGCAGGGCAGGACTCCGGAGTCGGCTGCCGCGATTCGGCCGAACTTTCAGGCCCTTAACCAGGGCACCAAGGTCTACACGGTGGGCTGTCCTTCCGGCCTGCGGCACACGGTGACCGCCGGTATCATCTCCGGTTATCGCCGCTTTGGTGACGGCTTGCTGATTCAGACCGATGCGCCCATCAACCCCGGTAACAGCGGCGGCCCGCTTATCGACAGTCGGGGCCGGGTCATCGGTGTTAATAGCATGATTATTGAAGGTACCGAGGGGCTTGGTTTTGCGATTGCTGCGCAGGATGTGTGGCAGGAGTTTAACCTTGAGGGGGGCGACTAGCTGGTTGCGGCGTTTGGCCGGTCTCAAACCTTTCAATCAACACCGGCGGGTCGCGTCCCGCCAGACGCCTCCCTTTTTATCCAAGCGGCAACAAAAAGGAAGCAAAAAGTGCCTTGCCACTGCGTGGAGCATGCTGTCACGCAAGTAAGGAGAAGCCTAACAATCCTTGTGCTATCCCATGGCGACAGTAGTTTCTTTGAGCGGTTCCTTCTCCGACAGTTAGTTGCTGAAACTCTCGGTCCGGTTCTCTTTCCAACGGTGATCGAAGGGGCTGTTGGGTTTTAAAACCAATAGCGCAACTGCAACACCGCTACGGCACTCTCTGCTGATGGCTGCTTGTGGGCTTTCTCAATATCAGGGGAGCCGACAAGGACGCATTTACTCCCGTAACACACCGCAAAAACTTTGATTTACGAATGCTCGCGACAGAAGTCTGGCGACAGCCAATCCGTCCTTTCTTTGGTTACTTTCTTTAGACTAGTAAAGAAAGTATCCCGGCTGCCGGCCGGGACCGGCGAAGTTGAGTTTGCCTCTTTTAGTTTTTATCTGGCTCAAACCTTTCAAGCAACACCGGCGGGTCGCGTCCCGCCAGACGCCTCCCTTTTTATCCAAGCGGCAACAAAAAGGAAGCAAAAAGTGCCTTGCCACTGCGTGGGGCATGCTGTCACGCAGTTAAGGAGATGGCTAACAACACGCGTGCTATCCCACGGCGACAGTAGTTTCTTTGAGCGGCCTCTCTTCGGGAAGTTCGTTGCTAATACGATCGATCAGCCTATCTTTCGCAAGAGTGATCGGTGTTGATGTTGGTTTTAAAACCAATAACGCAACTACAACACCGCTACGGCACCCTCTGCCGATGGCTGCATATGGGCTGTCTCAATGGCAGAGGAGCCGCCAACGAAGCAGCTTTCCTTCCATATATCACCGTAGGGCCTTCGATTTAAAAACCTACGTGACAGAAGTCTGGCGACAGCCAATCCGTCCTTTCTTTGGTTACTTTCTTTAGACTAGTAAAGAAAGTATCCCGGCTGGCCGGCCGGGACCGGCGAAGTTGATCTAAAGATTGCAGATTCCAGCTAAGCCTAAACAAAAGCAACACCGGTACAGCTCTCTCTGCCGATGGCTGCCTGTGGGCTTTTTCGATACCAGTTAGCCGACAAGGCCGAGACCGGCACCTCTAAAAAGCATTGGCAACCCAACCAGACTATGACATCATGGCCCCGGTTTACCGACCCTAATGATGCACCTGCAATCTGGAGAAACAGAATGGCGTCACGCAAAGGCAATTCAGGTCTCAGCAAGTCGCTCATTCTCAAAGGCCTGCAGTGCCAAAAGGCACTGTGGCTGAAGAAAAACCCTCCAGATTTTGAACTGCCGCCCAAACCCGATCTTCAAGCCCTATTCCGAGCCGGCACCGAGGTCGGTATCCTCGCCCAGCAGCTCTTCCCTGGCGGAGTCGAGGTGCCCTTCGAGGGCCTTTCCTTCGGCGAGCAACTCACCCGCACCAAACAACTTATCGACAGCGGCGCCGAGGTCATCTACGAAGCCTCCTTTTCCTTCTCCGCCATCTTCGTCAAGGTCGATATTCTGGTGCGGGACGGTGATGCCTGGCAGATCTTTGAGGTAAAGATGGGCACCAAGGTCAAAGACGTGAATCTCGACGACGTCGCCGTGCAGCACTATGTGCTCAACGGTTGCGGCCTGTCCGTCTCTAAATCCTTTCTGGTGCATATCGACAACAGCTACGTGCGGCAAGGCGATATCGAGGTCGACAAGCTCTTCGCTAGTGAGGATATCAGTCAGCCAGTGCTGGCCCGTCTGCAGGGCATGCCCGAGGTGGTGCAAGAGCTGCGCGCCACCTTGCGCGGAGGAACCGAGCCGACCATCGACATCGGCCCCCACTGTAAAGACCCGTACGAATGCGATTTCATCCCCTACTGCTGGCAGCACATCCCCGAAGATTCGATCTTCGATCTGCGCGGCCGGGGGATCGACAAGTTTAAACTCTACAATCAGGGCATCGTGCAGTTGGCCGATGCGCCGCTAGAACAGCTTAATCCCGCCCAGCGCTTCCAGGCCGAGGCGACCCTTGAGCGGAAGGATGTCACCGACCACGCTGCGGTGCGGGAATTTGTCGATAGCCTCTGGTACCCGCTGTGCCATCTCGATTTCGAGACTTTTGACACACCGATTCCGCCCTTCGACGGGGTGCGCCCCTATCAAAAGATCCCCTTCCAGTATTCGTTGCACATTCAGCCGCAGGCAGGCGTCGAGCCGGAGCATTTCGAGTATTTGGCCCAGCCCAACGTCGACCCCCGCCGCGAACTGATCGAACAGCTACTCGCCTCCATCCCCGCCGAAGCCTGCATACTGACCTATAACCAGGCCTTCGAAAAAAGCGTGTTGCGGGAGCTGGCCAAGCTGTTTCCCGATCTGGCCGAGGCTATTGAGGTGCGAATAGCCAACGTGCGCGACCTGATGGCGCCCTTTAAAGAGAGGGATGTCTACCGCTGGCCGATGCGCGGCTCCTATTCGATCAAAGAGGTG
>JABXKU010000030.1:28179-35062 GCA_013619105.1 Desulfuromonadales bacterium | reverse complement strand
ACTGTTTTTTTCAGTCTCCTTCCATTCCAAGTGGGGGGACCTCTCCCCCCCCACTTGGGCATTTTTTTGAGACCATTCAATTGAGCTGTGTGGGTAGCTCGGTCGTTTCTATGACGCCCAAGGATAGGCCTGGAAATTTTAGAGAATTGGTTTTCATCCGGAAACGGCTCTTTTCCCATATGAAAACTGCACTGTGTCCATCTAAAGTTTCCGGATGGACACGAATTGGTTTCTAAACAACCGAATCGCTAGTGTGAAGAAAATTGTAAAGCTTGGTTCCTTTTCTTAATGTTGAAATAGAAATCACTGAGAGAGTGAAAACTGTGAGAAGGAGATCTTTGGTAGAACTAAAGGATATTAAAAAGGTTCTGGTTGTAGGTGCCGGCACAATGGGGCAGCAAATTGCTTTTCAATGTGCCGCCCACGACTATTCAGTCACTCTTTACGCCATTTCTAACAATACTGTAAAATGGGCTCGGCAACGCCTCAGTGCCTACGCTGATGATTTGGTTGCCGACGGCCATCTGGACCGAAAGTTAGTCGAAAAGGCACTCTGCAACATTGCCACGACAACCAGCCCTGCAGAGGCGGCGGAAAATGCCGATCTGCTCAGTGAATGCGTTCCTGAAGATCCCGTCATAAAGAGGGAAGTTTTCAAGCAATTCAATGAACTCTGTCCTTCCCGAACCATTTTTACCACCAATGCATCGATGTTGATTCCTTCTTTACTTGCGCATGCCACGGGCCGACCGGATCGCTTTGTTGCCTTTCATTTCCAACAGCTAGCCTGGGTGGGGAATGTGGCTGACATTATGCCTCATCCCGGCACTTCAGCAGAGGTTGTAGCCCTTGTTCGTGATTTCGCCAGATCAATTAACCAGATTCCGATGGTCTTGAAAAAAGAAAGTTACGGTTACATCTTTAATTCTATGTACAGTGGCTTAAACAGTGCGGCGATCTCTTTGGCGGCCAACGGTGTTGCTGAAATAGAAGAAATCGACCGCTCCTGGATGGGAATCATGAAAATGCCTATCGGACCACTGGGAATGCTGGACATGGTTGGTTTGGACACGGTCTGGTCCGCCACCAAATATTGGGGCGATACCCTTAATGACACGCAAACTTTGAAAAACGCCTATTATCTTAAAAATGAATATGTTGATAATGGATGGCTGGGAGTAAAGAGCGGGAGAGGGTTTTATACTTATCCAAATCCAGCCTATCAAGAGCCGAAATTTGTTGAAGGCACATAAACGGTTGCACTGAGATCCTTGAACACAATAAAGACCGAGAGGCACCCTATGGATGTGAAAGATTTAGGTTTGATAGCTTTTGCCGAGGCTTTTGCGCTGCAAGAAGAACTTGTGGCCGCGGTGTTGGCTGGCACCTCTGCAGAGACCCTGCTTCTGCTGGAGCATCCCCCTGTATATACCCTCGGGCGCTCGGGACATTTAGAGAATATTCTCGATCCATCCATTGAAACCGTACAAATAAATCGCGGCGGGGATATTACCTACCACGCGCCCGGACAGTTGGTGGGCTATCCGATCATTAGTCTTGGTCAGCGCCGGCGAGATCTGCGGCTTTACCTGCGCTTTTTGGAAGAGGTTCTGATTCAGGTAGTAGCGGAATTAGGTGTTGCATCCTATCGGGTGGATGGTGAAACGGGGGTCTGGACCGAGCAGGGTAAGTTGGCGTCGATTGGGGCCGGGGCTCGTCGCTGGGTGACCATGCACGGTTTTGCACTGAATGTGTCCCTCGACCTGGCCGGTTTCCAACGTATCATCCCTTGCGGTATTGTCGGTTGTACAATGACTTCGTTGCAGGAAATCCTGGGCAAGCCGGTGTCTATGGCCTACGTCAAAGAAAGTATCCGGTTTCACTTTGAGCAGTTACTCGACCAGTGGCTGCCGATGGCCAGCGAGAAAGTTGCTGGCATTTAGGCGCAACTTAATTGATGTATCAGTGAAGATTTTTAGCCCGACTGGCAATTGCCAGCCGGGCATTGCTTTATGCGCCGGCTGTAACCAGCAGGAAGGGTTTAACGGCCTGCAGAAAGGCCAGCGGTTGCTCCGCATGGATCCAGTGTCCGGCATCCTCGATGGTCTGCAATTTAACATCTTGAAATGCCCTGGTTATCTCCAATGGCAGTTTAGGCGGTAGATAGTTTGAATGACCGCCTCGCAGAAACAGCGTTGGCACCTTAATAGGCAGGGTGATGCCGAGGGTGGAGATCATGTGGGAATAATGGTTTTCTAGTACAGGCAAGTTGAACCGCCAGGTAAAACCACCGTCAGGTTGCCGTTGCAGATTTTTTAGCAAAAACTGACGTACCGCCAAATCCGGCACAGCTGCTTGCAGCAAGGTATCGGCTTCGCTGCGGGAAGACAGTTGTTTCAGAGGCAGCTGTTTCAATGCGGCAAATATCTCTAAGTGGTGTGGAAGGTAAGCGATTGGAGAGATATCTTCAATAATCAGTCGGTTCAGGCGTTGAGGGTAGCAGTCAGCGAACTGCATAGCCGTTTTACCCCCCATTGAATGGCCAAGCAGATGAACCCGGTCCAGCTGCTGGCTGTTTAGAAACGCCAGAAGATCATCAGCCATAGCCTGATAGCTGAACTCGTTCGCATGGGGTGACTGGCCATGGTTGCGCTGGTCCAGGGTGAAAACCTGAAACTGTTGGGCTAGCTGTCTGGCCAGGGAACGCCAGTTCTCTTTGCAGCCGAATAAGCCATGTAAAATAACCAGCGGCGGCCCGCTGCCAAAGCTGTGGTAAGCCAAATCTATGGGCATCAAAAAGCTCCTTTGGATAGCGCCGAGTGGTAGAAGCTAAGTTGCACTGTTTATGCCAGTTTCCCAAGAAAGAGCCAGACTCAACCTCCCCTGAAAATATCCGGGAAGACCGAAATAGCCAGGTGATGTCCAATATAACTTGTTGGTGCATCATCTATTTTCTGTCAGATGGCGAGAGCCGGGGGATTGGCGGTATTAGAAGGGGAACAGCAGCGGAACCAGAAGCGTGCCGATAATCCAGACCAGCAGGTTCAATGGCGCACCGACCCGACTGTAGTCGAAGAAGCGGTAACCCCCCGGTCCCATGACCAGGGCGTTGGACTGGTGGCTGATGGGGGTCATAAAGCAAGAGGATGCCGCAATGGCGACAGCCATAAAAAAGGGCTTGGGATCGACCCCTAGTGTTAGGGCGGTGTGATAGGCAATCGGTGCAATGAGGACCGCTGTGGCGGCATGGCTCATCAGTTCGGTGAGTAGGGAAGTCAGTAAAAAGAAGGCGGCCAGCACGATCCACGGGCCGAAGGGTCCGACTACCTTCAGCACTAGCTCGGCGATCAGTTGGGCGGCTCCGCTATGTTCCATGGCTAGGCCGAGGGGCAGGGTGCCGGCGATGAGCAGGATAATGCGCCAGTCGACACTTTCGTAGGCCTCCTGCACAGTCAGGCATCTTCCCAAAATCATAAAGGCCGCACCGAGGCTGGCGGCAAGCATGATCGGCAGACCGCCAAAGGTCGCCAGCAAAACGACTGTCAGCAGAATAATCAGGGCCAGAGGCGCCCGCCGTGGTCGATAGGGTACAGGCGGTATGCCGCCTAACAGCAGAAAACCGTGTCCTCGTCCGAGGTGCAAAACTCTTTTCAGTGGCCCTTGCAGCAGCAGTACATCTCCGAATTTAAGAATGACCTTGTCGACTTGCCGAACCACGGGTGCGCCTTGGCGCCACAGGGCCAGGACGTTGAGGCCGTGACTTTCGTGAAAACTGACCTGGCTCAGGGTGCGACCGACCAGATCACTGTTGGTGGTCAGGGATGCTTCAACCACGACCATTTCCTCGCTGGTTTTTGCCGGTGGCGGGTTGTCTCGCTCTGGGATCAACTCCAGTCCTTTGGCTTTCATCACCTTGAGAATCCCTTCCGGGTTCCCTTCCAGAAACAGCACATCCCCCACTCGAAGTTTGCTATTGCCGTGGGGCTGCGGAATTTTCTGCCGACCGCGGATAATAGCCCGAATTTTTAGGTTGAAATCACTGGTTAGGCGACTGCGGGAGATCGTCTGACCGATGATGGGCGATTTAGCCAGAATTTCAACCTCGGTGATATATTCCTTAACTTGATATTCTTCTGTCAACTTGCCGGCCTTGCGCACGGGCAACAGCTTGCGACCGACCAGAACCATATACAGAATGCCGCTAATCGCAATGACCAAGCCTATTGGTGCGAAGTCGAACATAGCAAAGGATTCGCCGCTGTACTGGCGTAGCAGGCTGTTCATGAGAATGTTCGGCGGGGTACCGATGAGAGTACAGACTCCCCCTAGAAGAGAGCCGAAGGCGAGGGGAATTAGCAGTTTTGAAGGGCTGGTATTGAGTTTGCGGGCTACGGAGGTGACAACCGGCATGAGCACAGCGGTAGCGCCGATGTTGTTAATGAAGGCGGAAAAGAGGGCAACCGTGGACATGATGACGGCGATCAATCGTGATTCGCTACCAGCGGCGAGGCGAACCATGCGCTCCCCAACCCGGCTCATGGCACCGGTGTGAGAGATGCCGGCACTGATGATAAACATCGCCGCCACGGTAATTACGGCCGGATTGCTGAATCCAGCAAAGGCTTCTTCCACCGATACCAATCCCGTTGCCGCAAGAGCCAGCAGAATCAGCAGACTTGTCAGATCCATCGGTAACCATTCACTGGCAAATAGAATCACGGCTAGCAGCAGGATCAGCAGAACCAGGACGATTTCCATGGGGATGTGACTCCTGCGGCGTGACAATGGAGGAACGAAATCAACTTCCTAAATCATATCGGAACGGAGGAACTCCGCAAGATAATGACCCGTTGATAGGGGTTTTAGTAGATGCGCAGGGAGGGTAGAAATTGATAGGAATAGGAGCCGCACTTAGCAGAGATATGTAATGGAGATATTCTGCAAGGGGAGGGTTTTTAGGCTTTTGTTAAGGCGGTGTTAAAAGCCTGGGCGGCCGAGCGAGGTTCGCTGCTGGCAAGAATGGCGGAGATAACCCCAACTCCTTGGGCGCCTACTTGGTACACGGCCGCGATGCGACTTGGGTCGATACCTCCCAGGGCAAAGACGGGAATGGGGCTAGTGCTGCAGGCGGCGGCCAATTGTTCCAGTCCTTGAGGAGAACCATAGGCCGCTTTGGAAGGGGTGAAAAAGACCGGGCTGAAGGTGGCAAAATCGGCCCCCTGTTCGGCGGCCATAGCCAGTTCTTCCGGACTATGGGCAGAGTAGCCGATTAACCGTTTTGGGCCGAGTATGCGCCGCGCTTCGGCCACCGGTTGTGATGAGGCGCCGAGATGAACGCCATCAGCTTCGGTGGCCAAGGCGATATCGACGGAACTGTTGATCAGCAGTCGGGCACGGTAACGGCGGGTCAGGGCGCGTAGTTGGTGGGCCAGCGCTAGTCGTTCGCAAGCGGGAAGATCCTTATCCCGCAACTGCACCGCATCAACCCCACCCTGCAGAGCCTCTTCAACGGCGGTGAGAAAATCCCGCCCCTGCGGCAGAGCTTGTTGGTCGCTGATCAGATAGAGAGAAAAGTCGATAGGGTTTGCTCGGGTCACATCATTCCTTGTTGGCGTCATCGAGAAAAGCCCGATCCCAGTCCTTGAAAACCGGATCGTAACCGGCTGCTTTGAGCATGGCGCAGATCTGCTCTGGGCTGCGTTCATCATCGATGGCGAACTGCTGGCTGGCTTCTTCCTGGTGGCCGTAGCCCCCTGGTGCGGTGCAGGAACCGGCGCTTATTTGGGTGATACCTAAAGGTAGCAGGTGATCTCGCAGGGCAGCACTTTCGCGGGTTGAGAGCACTAGGGCTGAGTCGGGCATCAACAGACGCAGGGCACAGATCACCTGCACCAGCGATGCATCGGAGACCGGCTGACGGGGCGCAAACCCTCCGTCGGCTGGCCGCAGTCGTGGAAAGGAGATGTTGATGCGGCTGCGCCAGAAGTGCTTGGCCAGGTAGCGAGCCTGCAGGCCGACATAAAAGGCCTCGTTGCGCCAATCGCTCAGGCCGAGGAGGGCGCCGACACCGATGGAACGCAGACCGGCTGCACCGCCTCGTTCTGCGGCCGCTAGTCGCCAGTCGAAATCCCGTTTGGGTCCGAAGGGATGGAGTTCAGCATAGAGTTCCCGGTCGTAGGTCTCTTGGTAGACGGTCAGGTTGTCGACCCCGGCAGCGACCATTTGTGCATAGCCCGCGGTGTCCATGGGATAGACCTCGATGGAGATGGAGGAGAAGAGGGGCCGTAGTCGTGTTACTGCCGCTGCCAGATAAGCGTTGTCGACGGACTGGGGGGCCTCTCCGGTCAGCAGTTGCACATGGCGAAAGCCTCGCTGGTGCAGGATGCGCCCTTCTTCTTCTACCTCATCAAGACTCAGGGTGCGGCGGGTCATCTTGTTGCTGGCGTTGAAGCCGCAGTACAGGCAGCCGTTGATGCATTCGTTGGACAGGTAAAGGGGCGCATAGAGCTGAATGGTCTTGCCGAAACGCTGCTGAGTCAGGCGATGGGCGCGCTGGGCTAGAGCTTCAAGGTGCTCTTCGGCTGCGGGGGACAATAGAGCGACAAAATCATTCAAGCGCAGATGTTCACTGGCCAGGGCTCGTTGCACATCGTCGGCCGTAGCGGTAGCGATTCTGGCCTGAACCGTATCCGCGCTCCAATTTTCAAATTCGTTTAGAAAGGCCATGTTTAGTCTCTTAAAAACCCGGTCAGAGGGCTGGAGGCATCGGCTTTCTGGCAAACCGCGCCCAGTCCGGCCAGATAGGCTTCGCGGCCGGCTTCGACACCTTTAGCGAAGGCCGCTGCCATGCGAGCCGGGTCGGCAGCGACGGCCAGGGCTGTAT
>JABXKU010000030.1:0-28159 GCA_013619105.1 Desulfuromonadales bacterium | reverse complement strand
CCCATTTCCATGGCTTCGGCAGCATGGGACGGCGCACCGAGACCGGCGTCAACCACTACCGGTACGATCGCCTGCTCGATGATAATAGCGATGCTGTCCCGAGTGCGCAGCCCTTTATTGGTGCCGATGGGCGCTCCCAAAGGCATGACCGTGGCGGTTCCGGCTTCCTGCAGGTGCTTGGCCAGTACCGGGTCGGCGTTGATATAGGGCAGCACCACGAAGCCTTCTTTGACCAGAATCTCCGCCGCCTTGAGGGTCTCGATGGGGTCGGGCAGCAGGTAGTAGGGGTCGGGAGTCACTTCTAGCTTGATCCAGGGCTCGCAGCCGGCGGCCCGGGCCAGTCGCGCCAGGCGCACCGCTTCTTCGGCGTTTCGAGCACCGCTGGTGTTGGGCAGCAACAGGTACTTGTTCCGATCGATATGGGCCAGCAGATCGTCGTCGGGGCGGTCGATATCCACCCGGCGCAGAGCGACGGTGACGATTTCGCTACGGGATGCGACAAGGGCATCAGCCATCAGCTGGTGGGCGGCAAATTTACCGGTACCTACCATGAGTCGGGAAGAAAAGGAACGTCCGGCGATTATCAGGTTATCCATGGAATCCTCGGTATATAAAAATAGGGAGTCTGCTCAACCGCCGCCGACAAACCGGACGATCTCCAGCTGATCGCCGTTCTGCAGAAGCCTGTCGCTAAAAGCGTCTCGGGGAACGATGCTGCCGTTGAGTTCGACGGCCACCGGGCTTTGGGCCAAGTTCAGATGTTGTAGCAGGCCATCGATGGTATCGGCATCGCAGCACTGGGCTTGACCGTTGATCGTCAGGTTGATCATAAGGCAATGCTTTCTATTGTGGATCTTCGCCGAGCAACAATCGTAACACGGCATTGGCCTGGTGGTGGGCGGCAATGCCGACACGGGGGGCCATCAGGCCGGTACCGGGGGCGGCGGCTGTTTCGCCGTCACCGACCAGGTAGAGGTTGTTAGCTACCTTGCGGGTAACGATGCTGTTAGCCGGACCGAAGCCGGCCAGACCGGAACCAGCCACCAGTGGTTTGTTGGGGCACTGACTGAGAAAAGTCTCTACCAGCATGGCTTTCTGGTCGGCTCGATCAAAGGCCTCGACCAACACATCAACTTCACCAAAAAAGGAGGAGATATTGGTCGGGGTCAGTCGCAGGGCATGAGCCTCGATGGCCACATAGGGGTTGATTCGACTCAGGGTCTCCTTGAGCGCTACGGCCTTGGGCAGGCCGAGCTGGTCGACAAAATATTGCTGACGGTTAAGGTTGGAGGGCTCCACCACGTCAAAGTCGATCAGGATCAGCCGGCCGATGCCGCTACGGGCCAGGGCCACCGCTACCGGCGAGCCGAGGCCACCCAGTCCGGCGATGCCGACCGTAGCCTGTTTAAGGCGCTGATGGACTCCGGGGCTGTGTCGGGCGGTGAGCTGCGCTTCCAATTCTTTGGCCGAGGGTTTCTGGCCGCGCTGAATCAATACGATCCTGTCGCCCTCCGCTAGCAGCGGATTGTCTGCTTCGGCGTGACCGTTGCGGATCAGCACATCGGCGTGCGGTTGTATTCGGTCCCGCAATTGGCGCAAGCGTGTGTTGGGCGTAATATCCAGTGGTTGTTCGTTGAGTAATATTTGCATAATAATAAGAAAAGGCCGCTCATGGCGACCTTGACGGAGTGATCTCCGGAGTTCGCGCCGCTTCCCTCCGCCGGAATGACCCGGATCAGGTTCAAAGGGTTACCCGTTGTGGCTGGGCTCTCAGTAAAAAACTCCCCTAGGGCGTTGCATAGATTGTTTGTTTGCCCAGCCGCTGCATTCGAACTGCGCTAACAGCTCTCTAAAAGTATCAACAGGGCCCGTTGGAGTCAAGGGGGCTGCCGGTCAGAAGGAAGTGAAAATACGAAGGCCGCACCCAATAAGGGGCGCGGCCTTCGTACCGTTACAGCAGTCTAGAATTTATTTCATGGCTTGGGCGATACGCCGGCCAAACTCAAAACAGCCTGCTAGAGCTTCCTGATCCGGCACATATTGCTGCCGCAGAGGATCTTCCACCATTTCCAGGCCCATGGTCTTCAGCTCTTCACCGACCAGCTTGGAGGCTTCGCCGCTCCAGCCATAGGAACCGAAAGAGGCTGCCAGTTTGTTCTTTGGCTTGAGCCCCTTGAGGTAGGTGAGAAAATCGGCCACGGTGGGAAACAAGCCGTTATTCAAGGTCGGTGAGCCGACCACGATGGCCTTGGCATCGAAGGCTTCGGTGACCACGTCGCTGCGGTGGCAGCTGCGCAGATGCATCGGCTTGGCGTCCATACCTTCAGCCGCCAGGCCAGCGACAATTTCCTCGGCCATCGCTTCAGTGCTGTGCCACATGGTGTCGTAGATCACCAGTGCTTTGTTCGACTGGGGTTGCAGTTCGCACCATTCGGTATAGGTCTCTACGATCTTGGCTGGATTGTCACGCCACAAAATGCCGTGGTCTGGGCAGATCAAGTCGATGGGCAGGTTTAGGCCTGCCAATTTGGCCAGTAGCCCTTTGATCTGCGGTGCAAAAAGCCACAGGATATTGGCGAAATATTTCTTGGCGTGGGGCATAATCGCCTCACCGATCTGATCGTCAAAACGTTCCGGACCGGCATAGTGCTGGCCAAAGGCATCGCTTGAAAAGAGGATCTTGTCTTCTTTAAGGTAGCTGAACATGCTGTCCGGCCAATGAATCATGCGAGTTTCAAAAAACTGCAGGGTACGTTTTCCCAGAGACAGTTCTTCGCCGTCGGCCACTGCGCGAAAATTGATCTTCGATCCAAAATGAGCCGAGAGGTTTTTCAGGCCCATCTTCGAGCAGTAGACCGGGGTGTCCTTGCCAATTCTATGTACGACGCGGGGCAGAGCCCCGGAGTGATCCATTTCGGTGTGGTTACTGACGATGTAATCGATTTTTTTAGGATCGATGACCGAAGCGATTTTTGCCATCATCTGCTCGGTGAATTCTTCCTTCACCGTATCGATCAGGGTAATCTTCTCGTCAATAATCAAATAGGCGTTGTAGGTAGAGCCTTGATCCGTGGAGTAACCGTGAAAATCACGGACATTCCAGTCGGTGGCACCGACGTCATAAACGCCTTCGGCAATTTGTAGCGCTTTCATTACGAGACCTTTCAAGAGTCGCTTTATAAGATCCGGCCCCTGCGCTCCGTAACGGATCCGCAGGGGCCGGGGTTTGAATTATTCTTTATCAAATTGGTCTTTGGGGGCGCTACAGATGGGGCAAACCCAATCCTCGGGAATGTCGGCAAAAGCGGTGCCGGCAGCAATGTCGTTGTCGGTATCGCCTTGCTCAGGGTCATAAACATAGCCGCATACTAGGCAGACATACTTGTCCATGGTTCCTCCTTGTGATGATGGGGTAAGTGCAGATTTTAATGTTTGCATCATAAACGATTGTTCATTTTTTTCCAATGCCTGTTTTGCCGCAAGGCGACCCGAATGGCTCGGGTCACCCTGATGAGATAACAGCCGATCAGAAGTTGGTTTTGGTGACTTCAAAGAAGGCTTGGGGATGTTTACAGACGGCGCAGAGTTGGGGCGCTTTGGTTGTATCAATCAGGTGGTGGCCGCAGTTACGGCATTCCCAAGAAGTCGGCTCCGGCTTGGCGAAAACGGTACCGTCTTCGATGGCGGCCAGCAACTTCTGGTAGCGCTCCTGATGAGCCTTCTCGATGGCGGCGATGCCTTCAAACATAATGGCCAGCTGAACAAAGCCTTCTTCCTTGGCTTCTTTGGCCATACGCGGATACATTTCGGTCCATTCTTCGTGCTCGCCGGCTGCTGCTTCTTTGAGGTTCGCAATGGTGTCGCCGATGCCTTCCAGAGCCTTCAGATGCAGTTTGGCATGCGTTTTTTCCTGGTCGGCGGTTTCTTCGAAAAGGGCGGCGATCTGCTGATAGCCTTCTTTTTTTGCTACCGCAGCGAAGTAGGTGTACTTGTTCCGAGCCTGGGACTCGCCGGCAAAGGCTTCCAGAAGGTTCTGCTCGGTTTTGCTACCTTTTAATTCTGCCATGGTGTTTCCTCCTAAGTTAGATGAAATGGTGAGTCAAGCAAGTTCATTCGGGCCTTGCAGTCTGCCCACTTATAAAATTGAATGGTGCTGATGTTGATCTATTGGGTTATTGATTGCTGCTGTGTTGGCAGCGCAGACACAGTCCGCTAAAGGTAATGGCATAATCATAAAGCTGAAAACCCGATGGATGGTTTTTAGGAAAACTCGGCAGGTCGAAACCAGAAACTTCCAAGTCGGCCACTTGGCCACACTGAAGGCAGCTTACATGGTGATGGCGAGAGGTGTTGGCGTCGAAGCGTGCCTTGGCTTGCGGGCTGCTTATTTTGACCACCAGCCCGGCTCGGACGAAGGTTTCCAGAATCCGATAGACGGTTGTTCTGGACAATCCTTGAATGCTTTCTTTGAGATCATCAAAGAGCTGGTCAGTCGTTGGGTGGTCCGTGCGTTCAATCAGGGAGTGGAGTAGCGCTAACCGCTGGTGGGTCAGGCTTAGTCCACGGGCACGGCAGATGTCCTCCATTCGCTGAATTTTCTCGCTATTTATAGTTTGATCGTTTTTGCCCATGGATGGGACTCTAGTGCAGATGGTAATTTGTGTCAACTGGTTTCTGGCCTTAAGTTTTATAACAGTAAAAGGGGCTGGCAGGCTGAGAAAGGCGCAGTGGTACTCATTCAGTTGCGTTAAATGGTAGGTTCGGTTATCAATAACATTGGATTGTTGTTATTGGTTGCCTCTAGCCTGTTTTTCGTACAGGCGTTTACGTCAGGAGCCTTACGGGAGGTTTTATAATGAACTCCGCTTTGCTGAAAAGGATGGTTGATCAGATTCCAGATCTTCTTGCTGTGATTAATCGGGATCTGCGGATTGAGATGTGCAATTGGCGCGGCGGTTATGAATATGTGCCGGAGCATCTACGGAACAAGGGGGCGCACTGTTACGATCTGTTTTATCCTGATCAGGGGCGGCCCTGTGAAAATTGTCATGTGTTGGAGGTTTTCCGCAGCGGCCAGCCGCTGGTGCGCGAAAAGTTTAATTCCCGCATCGGCCATATGGAGGTGCGCTGCTTTCCTCTGTTTGACCAGCGGGGTGAGGTGTCTTTGGTGGCGGAGCAGGTCTGTAATATCAACGAGCGCAAGAAGGTGCAGGAGCGTTTATCCCAGGAGTACACCTATTCGAAAACTGTGGCAGATGTGGTTCCGCTACCGATATTCTCCAAAGATGAAGCCGGCCGCTACCTGGATTGTAATAAGGCCTTTCTTGAATATATAGGTTGTACTAGGGAGGAAGTGGTAGGTAAGTCGGTCTTCGATTTGGCGCCGGTAGAGGTAGCCGATATCTATTACGCCAAAGACCAGGAGCTGTTTCTCCGCGGAGGGGTTCAGCAATATAGAAGTACTCTGGTTCGCGGTGATGGCAGCGTCAGGCAGGTGGTCTTCCACAAGGCGGCCTTCAATAAGCCCGATGGTAGACTGGGGGGCCTGGTTGGAACAGTTTTGGATATTACCGACCGGGAAGAAGCCATGGCCCGCTTGAAAGAGAGCGAGGAGCGTTACCGACAGTTTTTTGAAGATGATTTGACCGGTGATTTTATTGCTAAGGTCGATGGGCAGTTGCTGGCCTGTAATCCATCCTTTGCGCGGATATTCGATTTTGATTCGGTGGAAGCAGCTTTACTCCTTGATATGCGTAGCATCCATTCTGATCCGGAGAGCCGAGAGCTGTTTCTGGAACGATTGCGGCAGGAGCGGAAAGTAGACCGTGTTGCGCTGGAGGCACAAACGCCGAAGGGCCGCGCCTTAACCCTGATCCTGACAGCGGTTGGTATTTTCGATGAGCAGGGCGAGCTGATCGAGGTTCGCGGTTATCTTCTTGACGATACGGAGCGGCAAAGCCTGTCGGACCAGCTGTTCCATTCCCAGAAATTGGAAGCTGTAGGGCGACTCGCCGCTGGTCTTGCACACGACTTTAATAATCTGTTGACAGCCATTATCGGTTATAGCGACGCCTTGAAGGGTACTTTAGCTGACCCACAACAAGTCCGCTGTGCCGAGCAGATCAATCTGGCGGGTGAGCGAGCTGCCGCATTGACCGATCAGCTTCTAGCTCTTAGTCGACGTCAGCGGTTGCAGCCTGTAGAGCTGGACCTTAATGCGCTTATTGCCAGTCTTGAAGACATGATGGGTCAATTGCTCGGTGCCGATATCGAACTGGTCGTTTTGCCCGATCCTGCTATCGCCCCCGTTATGGCCGATGCAGCCAGGCTGGAACAGGTGATTTTGAATCTGGTAGTCAACGCCAGGGACGCCATGCTGACGGGGGGGCGCTTGACTATCTCCATGTTTAGTCGGCTTCTCGATGCCGCACAAGCACAAGTATTTCTTGATGCGCAGCCGGGTCAGTATGTGATGCTGGAGTTGACCGACGAAGGCCAGGGGATTCCAGAAGAGGTGTTGCCGCATATCTTCGAGCCCTTCTTTACTACCAAGCAGAAAGGCAAGGGGACCGGCTTGGGGTTGGCCACGGCTTACGGCATTGTTGCTCAGACCGGAGGCTTTATGTCGGTTAAGAGTCATGTCGGCTCAGGGACAACCTTTCAGGTCTTTTTGCCGAGTGTCGTTTCGGGATCCTGTTGAGTTTATTTTTAGCTATTCTGCGGGGAATGCACCCGGTTTGTCTGTGACGAAAAAAAGGCTGTAAAAAGGCTTTACAGCAATAGTCCTTTGTTGTATTCTGCCCAACCTGCGGAGAGGTGACCGAGAGGCCGAAGGTGCACGATTGGAAATCGTGTGTACTGCAAGGTACCGAGGGTTCGAATCCCTCCCTCTCCGCCAGATTAATAATTAAGTCAAGGGCCGTTGGCCATTGCCGATAGAAGTGACAGCCGGGTCCCGCGCAACGGACGGCCGTAAACTCCGTCAGACCCGGGAGGGAGCAGCGGTAACGGCCTCAGCCGTGTGCCGCGGGGGTGCCTGGCTGTCACTTGTGTCGGCAATCTTTTTTTTGTAGCAGCAAAATTCCTCGATTGTGGAGGCCTTTGAGCCCAATGTCCTATCTGGTTCTGGCTCGAAAGTATAGGCCCCAGAGCTTTGAGGAGCTGGTTGGTCAGGAACATGTCAGCCAGACCCTCGTCAATGCGATCAACTCCGGGCGTGTTCATCACGCTTTTCTGTTCACCGGTGCGCGTGGTGTCGGTAAAACGTCGGCGGCAAGAATTTTTGCCAAGGCGCTTAACTGTGAACAGGGGCTCTCGCCGCAGCCCTGTCAGCAATGTCCTTCTTGTCTAGAAATCACTGCAGGTCAGGGGCTGGATGTTTTTGAAATCGATGGTGCCTCTAATACTGGGGTAGACGATATTCGAGAGCTGCGAGAGAATATTCGCTACCTGCCTTCTCACTCCCGCTTCAAAATCTTTATTATTGATGAAGTGCATATGCTCTCTATTAATGCTTTCAATGCCCTGTTGAAGACATTAGAAGAGCCGCCGGACCACGCCAAGTTTATCTTTGCCACGACGGAACCGCATAAAATTCCCATTACTATATTGTCCCGCTGTCAGCGGTTCGACTTTCGTAAGATTTCCCTGCTGGCTATCGTTGAACATCTGCGCAAGATGGTTGACGCTGAGCAGGTCGAGATTTCCGACCGATCTCTGGCGCTGGTTGCTCGGCGGGGTGAGGGGAGTATGCGCGACGCTCTGTCGACTCTCGATCAAGTTCTCGCTTTTTGCGGTAATCAGGTGGCGGACGAAGAGGTGCAGGGGCTGCTCGGCATGGTCGATCGGCGTTTGCTTCTCGATATGGTCGAGGGAATCATCGAGTGCGATAGCCGCCGTGTCTTGGACGGAGTGCGTCGGGTCGATGACCTGGGCCATTCTTTTCGCCAGTTCTGTCAGGAGCTTGTCGAGTCTTTTCGTACACTCGTACTGATCAAGGTTGTAGAAGAACCGGGGGATCTCCTCGAAGAAACCGTCGATGAATTAGCCCGGTTGCAGCAATTGGCCGACCGGTGTGGTGTCGAAGATCTGCAGCGGGTATTGACTCTCTTAGTTAAGACCGAGGCCGAATTGTCCGGGTCGAGCTTCCCGCGTCTGGCGTTGGAGATGACTCTGGTTCGCTTGACCCATCTGCCGCCGGGTAAAGAGATTGGTGCCTTGCTGCGCAAGGTTGAGGATCTGGAGCGGCGCCTGACCGGCAACGGTCCTGCTGTTGCTGTGGCTGCCGTCACTCCGCCGATTGCGGAAAGGTCGCCGCCGGTTCGCAGGGAAGAGCCGCCGCCGGTTCGTAGGGAAGAGCCGCCGCCGGTTCGTAGGGAAGAGCCGCCGCCGGTTCGTAGGGAAGAGCCGCGACCGGCTAAGGTTGTGTCTGTGGCCCCATCAACGGTAGTTGCTGAGCCCGTTGCGTCTGCCGAACCAGCGCTGCCGGCCGCCGTCGCCGATCAGACCTGTTGGCCCAAGTTGGTGCAGCATGTTCGCAAAGAGCGGCCGCGAATTGGAAGTATCCTGGAGCACGGTCGTCTGGTACGCTTTTCGCTACCGGAGTTGGAGGTCGGCTTTGTGGCGGGTTCTTTTTATCTGGAACAGATGAAAGATGCGGAAACGGCCGAGGTTTTTCAGGAGTTGGCTGAGGGTTTCTTTCAGCAGTCACTGAAGCTTCGTATCGTGGCGGTGGACGGTGGACAGGGTGCTCGTGTACCTCCTTCGCTGGCGGAAGAGCGCCGTTCCCGCGAAACGGGCCGGAAAGAGCAGTTGGAGCAGGAGGCTCGGAAGCATCCGGTTGTCAAAGCAGCCCAGGAGATTCTGGGTGGAGAAATTGTGGAGATTAAGCCGATAGATAAGGAGAGTCTGTAGGTGTCGCTGCCCTTAGGGTGGGGCGTTTGCAGAACGTGTAAGAAAAAACAACGCCGACAGGGCGCGAGGAGGATGAAGCTATGGCCAAAGGTCTTGGAAATATCATGAAGCAGGCGCAGCAGATGCAACAAAAGATGGCGCGCATGCAGGAGGAATTGCAGTCCCGAGAGGTCGAGGCTTCGGCGGGTGGCGGCATGGTGACCGCGACGGTTAATGGGGCTCAGCAGTTGGTGGGGCTCAGGATGGAGCCGAGCGTGATCGATCCGGAGGACGTCGAAATGCTTCAGGACCTGGTGATGGCCGCTGTTAATGAGGCGGTCAAGAAGAGTCAGGCCATGGCTCAGGAAGAAATGTCTAAGATTACCGGTGGTATGAATATTCCCGGTCTTATGTGATAGCTGCCGGCTGTTGTTAGTGTATGTGGACTGGTATTTGTAGTGATTGGTTGTCTAGGCTCAGGTCTTTCCGATTCTCATTGATGGATTGAGGCTGCGGAGGTTTTGTCCTTGGTCTTTGCAGCCCACGCTGTGGCCACCCTGGCGGATATTGTGGGTGGGGGTTTTATCAAATTTTTTTATCAAAAATACATAATAGAACGTCATTTGAAAAAAGGTTGATACAGGCGGAAAACTTATGATAGATTGGAAAATCAACCCTTCGTTTAATCGTCTGGTTGCAGAGCTAGGCAAGTTTCCGGGGGTTGGAAAAAAAACGGCGACTCGACTGGCTCTTTTTGTCTTGCGGCAACCGGATGCAGAGGCTGAGTCGCTGGCTGAAGCTATTCGGGAAATGAAGGCCCGGACCCGCTTTTGCTCAATATGTTTCCATTATACTGAGGATGATCCCTGTCCTGTTTGTACGGACCCGGTTCGGGATGCAGAATTGCTCTGCGTAGTGCAGGAACCTCAAGACCTTATGGCCGTTGAACGTAGTCGTTCTTATCGTGGTCGTTATCATGTGCTGCATGGAGCCCTGTCGCCCCTTGACGGTATCGGTCCTGCGCAACTTAAAATTGCCGAACTTATGGCCCGTCTGGCAGATGGGTCGGTTCGGGAAGTATTGCTGGCAACAAACTTCAGTGTTGAAGGCGAGGCAACAGCTCATTATCTGGCCAGCCTGATGCGTCCTTTGGGTATTCGAGTGAGCCGTCTGGCTCATGGTATACCCATGGGTAGCGATCTGGAGTATGTTGATGACGCAACAGTCAATCGAGCCGTTGAGGGTCGCCAGACTATTTGAGGGAATGGTCGACGGGAACCAGCCGTTTCGATTGGCTTAGAGGACAAGAGTCGCCACCGTCTTCAGCGAAGGCGTGTAGCATAAAATTTTGAACGATACTTTATAAGCAAGTTCTAAATACAGCAAATTCAGGAGGTACAAATGTCACGCAAGATGGTTTGCACTGACGGTAACACGGCAGCGGCACACGTTGCTCATGCTACCAATGAGGTTATCGCGATCTACCCCATTACCCCTTCGTCCAATATGGGTGAAGTCTCCGACCTTAAGAGTGCGGCGGGAGAAAAGAACATCTGGGGCACCGTTCCCGATGTGGTAGAAATGCAGTCTGAGGGCGGCGCTGCTGGCGCGGTGCACGGCGCACTGCAGGCTGGCGCTCTGACCACTACCTTTACTGCCTCGCAGGGTCTGTTGTTGATGATCCCGAGTATGTACAAAATTGCCGGTGAGCTGACCCCGACCGTATTTCATGTTTCGGCTCGGGCCTTGGCTTGCCAGGCTTTGTCCATCTTTGGCGATCATTCCGATGTCATGGCTTGCCGGGCCACCGGCTGGGCGCTCCTGGCTTCCAACAACGTACAAGAGGTCATGGATTTCACCTTGATTTCTCAGGCTGCGACTCTGGAGTCAAGAGTGCCATTTTTGCACTTTTTTGACGGATTTCGGACCTCTCACGAGATTCAGAAAATCGAAGAGTTGAACTTCGACGACATGCGTCACATGATGGACGACGAACTGATTCGAGCCCATCGCGAACGCGGACTCTCTCCCGAGCGTCCAAAAATTCGCGGTACTTCGCAGAATCCCGATGTCTATTTCCAGGGTCGTGAAACGGTTAATAAGTACTACGAGGCGGTTCCGGCCATCGTGCAGGCGCAGATGGACAAATTCGCCAAGTTAACTGGGCGTCAGTATAACCTGGTTGATTATGTCGGCGCACCCGATGCCGAGCGTGTCATCGTCATGATGGGCTCCGGTGCTGATACGGCTCACGAACTAGTCGACTATCTGGTTTCTCAGGGCGAGAAAGTCGGTCTTCTTAAGATTCGTTTGTTCATGCCTCTTCCCGTTGAGGTTCTGGCTAATGTTTTGCCGGCTTCGGTGACGAAAGTTGCAGTGCTCGATCGGACCAAGGAGCCTGGCGCTCTCGGCGAACCCCTTTATCAGAATATCCGGACAGCCATTGGCGAAGCTATGAGCGATGGCCTGATCAATCTGACCGACTATCCGACCATCGTTGGTGGTCGTTACGCTCTGGGCTCCAAAGAGTTTACGCCGACCATGGTCAAGGCGGTGTTTGATAACTTGGCCCAAGCCAAGCCGAAAAACCATTTCACGCTCGGTATTAATGACGACGTCACTGGCACCAGCCTTGCTTACGATCCGGCTTTTAAGGTTCCGGGCGAAGGTTATGCCGCCATGTTTTATGGTCTCGGTTCTGATGGCACCGTTGGTGCCAACAAGAACTCCATCAAGATCATCGGCGACACGACGGACAACAAGGTGCAGGCTTATTTCGTCTACGATTCCAAGAAAGCCGGTAGCGTGACCGTCAGTCACCTGCGCTTCGGTACTGAGGCGATCCGTTCGCCCTATTTGGTTGACGCGGCCGACTTTGTCGCCTGTCACAACTTTTCTTTCCTCGAGAAGTACGACATGTTGGGCAAGGCCAATCAGGGTGCAACTTTCCTGCTGAACAGCCCCTACGACAAGGATCAGGTCTGGGCTCACTTGCCCCTTGAGGTGCAGCAGTCCATTATCGAGAAACAGCTTAAGTTTTATGTGATTGATGGCGTTCTTCTTGGTAACGAGATCGGTCTCGGAGCACGTATCAATGTCATCATGCAGACCGCCTTTTTCGCGATTTCCGGGATCATTCCCCAGGATCAGGCGGTAGCCGAGATCCGTGCAGCGATTACCAAGAGCTACAGCAAGGCCGGAGAGAAGGTTGTGGCCATGAACAATCTGGCCGTTGACGCCGCCCTGGAAAATGTTCAGCAGGTGTTGGTGCCGGCAGCTGCCGATAGCACCATCACCATGAAGGAAGCTGTCGCAGGCGATGCTCCCGAGTTCGTCAAGAACGTCACCGCCAAGATTATTGCCGGTCTCGGCGATGAGCTACCTGTTTCGGCTATGCCCGCCGACGGTACCTTCCCCACCGATACTGCCAAGTACGAAAAGCGCAACATCGCGGTCAATATTCCGGTGTGGGATACGGAACTGTGTGCCCAGTGCGGAATTTGTTCCTTTATGTGCCCCCATGCCACTATTCGTATGAAGGTCTACGATGCGGATCAGCTGCAGGGTGCGCCAGAAACGTTTAAGTCCTGCGACGCTCGTGGCAAGGGGCTAGCAGACAAGAAGTTCTCTTTGCAGGTGGCCCCTGAGGATTGTACCGGTTGTGGCGCTTGTGTTCACAATTGTCCGGTCAAGAGCAAGGACAATCCCGAGCATAGGGCAATCAATATGGAATTCCAAGTGCCTCTGCGTGAGCAAGAAGCTACCAACTGGGATTTCTTCCTTGAGCTACCCGATACCGATCCTGCGCTCCTTAACCGGGCAACGGTTAAGGGCACTCAGCTGCTTCCGCCCACCTTTGAATTCTCCGGCGCCTGCGCCGGTTGCGGCGAGACGCCTTTCGTCAAGTTGCTGTCCCAGCTCTATGGTGACCGCCTGATCATGGGCAACGCCACCGGCTGCTCGTCCATTTACGGCGGCAACCTGCCGACTACCCCTTGGACCACCCGCAAGGACGGTCTTGGGCCCTCCTGGAATAATTCCCTGTTCGAGGACACCGCCGAGTTCGGTTTCGGTATCCGCCTCGGCGTTGACAAATTCAAGACCTTTGCCTACGAGCTGGTCGACAAGCTTCTGGAATGCGCCGGCGACGGTTGCGGCGAAGCGAAGCAGCTGATGGCCGAAATCAAAGACGGTGATCAGTCGACTCAGGAAGCCATTGAGATTCAGCGGCAGAAGGTCAACAAGCTGAAGTCCATTCTTGAGGGTTGCTCCAGCCCCACAGCTAAGCAGCTCTTGTCGCTGGCTGACTACCTGGTTGAGAAGTCGGTTTGGTTGGTCGGCGGTGATGGCTGGGCTTACGATATCGGCTACGGTGGCCTCGATCACGTGCTGGCGTCGGGCCGTAATGTCAACGCTCTGGTCCTCGACACAGAGGCTTACTCCAATACCGGCGGCCAGGCCAGTAAGGCCACCCCGCTGGCTGCGGTGGCTCAGTTTGCCGCCGGCGGCAAGCGCATGCCTAAAAAGGACCTGGCCCTGATCTCCATGACCTACGGCAACATCTATGTCGCTCAGGTTTCCCTGGCCAACCCGGCGCAGGTGGTCAAGGCCTTTAGGGAGGCCGAGTCCTACGATGGTCCGTCATTGATCCTGGCGTACAGCCACTGCATCGCCCATGGCATCAACATGACCACGGCGGTCGACACTTGCAAGAGGGCTGTCGAATGCGGTCACTGGCCTCTATTCCGCTACGACCCCCGTTTGGTCGAAGAGGGCAAGAACCCGTTGCAGATGGATAGCAAAGAGCCGACCATCGCTTTCGACGAGTATGCCTACGGCGAGAACCGCTACCGGGTGCTGAAAAAGATTAAGCCCGAAGAGGCTGGCATGCTTATGGAGCAGGCCACTCAGGTTGTTCGGAGGCGCTACGACCTGTATCGCAAGTTGTCCGAAATGCCTGCTGACTGCGGAGGCAACAAAAAGTAGCTTTGATTTTGTAAGATAAGATAGAAATCCTCCGGCGAAACATTTCGCCGGAGGATTTTTTAGTTTGTAAGGACGCCGGGCTCGACAGGGAAAGTCCTTGCTAGATTAGAGGGTAGATGCTATAAAATCCATTGGCATCGAACTTTATAGGAGCTAATGCATGTTTGGATCTCAATCCTCTCTGGTTATGTACGACGAGGAATTTCAGCAGATCGTCAATCTCGCTGACAAACTGTTGCGTGAATCCAATGCCAAGGCGGTCTTTCTGGTTGATCGTAACGGGCAGTTGATGGCGGCGACGGGGGAGACAGCGCACCTCGATACGACTAGTCTCGCTTCACTGACGGCAGGTAATATCGCTGCCACCGGCGGTTTGGCCAAGCTCATCGGGGAAAAGGAATTTTCTATCCTTTTCCATGAAGGTGAGAAGGACAATATTCATATTTCGATTATTGCCGACCGGGTTATTCTGGTGGTCATTTTCGACCAGCGTAGTTCGCTTGGCTTGGTTCGCCTGAGGGTTAAAAAGGCCAGTGATGCGCTGGGAAGTGTCTTTGGCGAACTCACTCGCAAGTCGGCGTCCATCGGTTCTCGCAGCGGCCCGCAGAACCCTTTTGCCGAAATTAGCGACGACGATATCGATAATCTTTTCAGCTGACGGGTAGCCTTATGTCCTTCATCAACTATGCCTCCCGCGAAATAAATTGCAAAATCGTTTATTATGGGCCGGGTCTGTGTGGCAAGACCACCAATCTGCAGACCATTTACAATCGCACCGCACCGGACGCCCGGGGTAAGATGATCTCTTTGGCTACCGAGACGGAGCGGACTCTGTTCTTCGATTTTCTGCCCTTGGCTCTGGGCGATATCCGTGGCTTCAAGACTCGGTTCCACCTCTATACCGTTCCCGGGCAGGTTTTTTACGATGCTTCGCGAAAGTTGATTCTCAAGGGGGTCGATGGTGTAGTGTTTGTCGCTGACTGTCAGGAAGAGCGGCTTGATGCCAATATTGAAAGCATGGAAAACCTCAAAGACAATCTTGAGGAGCATGGTTATCAATTGGAGAATCTGCCCTTTGTGGTTCAGTACAATAAAGTTGACTTGCCCAACTTGTCACCTATGGACGAGTTGCAGGGTTTCCTTAATCCTCGCGCGGTTCCAGAATTTAAGGCTTGTGCCTTGACCGGAGAGGGTGTTTTTGAAACCCTCAAGGCTGTTGCCAAGAAGATCTTGATTGAATTGAAAAAAGGTGCTCGATAAGAGCGTTTAAATATATAACCTTAAAAAGAGAAAGGCCGTCCCATGTTTTTGGGGCGGCCTTTCTCTTTTTAAATATGGAGGGCACGGTAGGCTGAATTACCAGCTACGATGCGGCCCGGTATCCACGTGAATGAAGTTCGACCGTGGGTAATAGCCTACGCCGCCGACTCGTAAGTTCAGGGCCGTTCGTCTCAATTGTGCCAGGTTGCGGCCGGGGAGGCGAATATCGGCAGCCTGTCCGGCCAAATGAAAGCTTTTTTTCGCCACTCCGCTACTTGCTTGGCGCAGTTGGCGATTGCTTTCAGGGGAGCGGTAGCCGGAAATGATCTGGAATGGTTTACGATTTTCTAGTTTATTGCTGAGGCTAAATAGGAGGTCGAAAAGCTTTGGGTCGATAGGCTTGACCCGATCTGTTCGGTGGTCCCGAAACAAAAGATTGATATCCGCAAGTGCTTCAGGAAGATAGTCTCCGTCGGACCAGTAAACCACTGACTGCAAGCTTTCACCGGTATGGGTGTTGTAAAGCGAAAGGCTCCGTTCTCTGTCGGTAGAGCCCGTAAGTTGAGCAAAGCTGGAAATCGGCAAGGCCAACCCGGCCAGGCCGATTAAGCCGGCTTTAAGCAATGTGCGACGGCTGAAGGTTGGATCCTTGGTGGTCGTAAGCGGAGGGGTTGTTTTACACATGGAGATACTCTTTGTCTCTTGATTGGTTGGCAGGACTATGAATATGTTTCCCGAAAGAGAAGCAATGTACGTGCCGGAAAAGTCAGGTAAGATGATAATTGCCAATGTTTTTGATCCAAGCGACCTATTATAGGGTGCTGGGGAGGAATATGCAACCTGGTGGTTATCCTCAGGGGACGGAGGTCGCGAATGTGTCTTACTTTGTGCTGCCGCTTTCGTTGGATATGGGCCAAATTTTTGACCTAAGGAGGCTAAAGACGGCTTCAGTTGACAAAAGACCACCTGAGTAGATAAATATCATATGTTCGTGTATTTGGACCTGTTTTCCTCTTGAATAAGAATGGAAAACCCCCTAAGGTATTAACGGTTTAATTAGTTCCTTTCTCCAGGTCCCCAGCGCCCTTCGATTCTTCCAGAGTTTATTTAAGGACAAGCGAGGCCGTCAGCAACATGAAATTCCTTTCTCAGAAACTATCTTTTTCGCGAGGTATAGTAGGGGTTTGCCAGGGGCAGGATGGTCTGGCTGTTGCCCATGTCCTGCAGCAGGGGGATAACGCACCGCGTCTCAATGTTTGTGATTTTTTGACCGGTGGGGTTGGCGAACAGGCTTCCCTATTGCAGGGTTGGTTAAAGAAGGTCGGTTTGTCGGCCGCTCGAGCAGTCTTTTCTCTGGCGGTCGATGATTATCAAATGTTACAGGTCGCTCCGCCTGAAGTTCCTGATAACGAATTGCGTGACGCCATTCGTTGGCAGATCCGCGACCTTGTCGATTATTCCATTGAAGAAGCTGTGGTTGATGTTTTCCAGGTTCCGCGAGATACCCAGCGTGAAGGAGCTCGTACGGCCTATGTTGTTGTGGCTCGGCAGAATCTGCTTCGGCAAAAAATCGCCCTGCTTAAAGACACCAAGCTGAAATTGCAGGCCATTGATATCCCTGAGCTCGTTTTGCGCAATATTGGCAATTTATTGCCACAGGCCGACAGGGGCGTGGCGCTGCTGTATTTTGGCCCAGATTCCGGGCAGATGATTGTTTGCCGTGCCGGAAAGTTGTGCTTGGCCCGTACCATCAATATCGGTGCGGAGGCTTTGCGCCCCGGAGCCCCCTACTGGCAAGATATGTTCGATTCGGTCGCCTTGGATGTACAGCGTTCTCTTGATTTTTTTGAGAGTAATTTTTCCCAGCCAGCCATAAGCACCCTGACGCTGGCTCCTCTGGGGTTTCCTTCGACCGATCTGATGGCCGGTTTGGGAGAGACTCTTGGTCTGACGGTGCAGCCATTGGAGATTGATCAACTGCTGGATTGCCAAATGCTGCCCGATCGACCAGAACAATGTCTGCTAGCCATTGGGGCGGCCTTGCGTACAGAAATGGTGAGTTCATGACTCAGCAGATCAACCTTTATCAGTCGGCTGTGATTGTTAAGACCTCGCCCCTTGCTGCTCGGCGCTTGTTGTCGGTCGTGATTGTTTGTTTTGGGCTTCTGTTGCTGGGGTATGGCGCGTCTCGTTGGCAACTATGGCGCTTAGAAAGCCATTTAGCGGATGTTAAAGTTCAGAGTCAGGCGGCTCAGGAGCGGATCGTTGATCTGCAGCAAAGCCATGCAACGTGGAAATATAGTGAAACATTGGCTGATCAGGTGGCGCAACTGAAGGTGGAAAAGGCGGTACGATTGCCACTGTTAACTCTGTTGGCGGGGCACTCCCCTGATGAGTTTCCCGGGTTTTCAGAGTGCTTGCGCGGTCTGGCTAGTGAAGACTTGGATGGGGTATGGTTGCGAGATATCACTTTGGCGGAGGGCGGCCATTCCCTAGTGCTTCAAGGAAGCGCCTTGCGCGCGGAACTGGTGCCGCGTTATGTGCAGCGCCTGAGCCGACAGGCTTCTTTCGCTGGGCTTGAATTTGCCAGTCTGGTTATGAGCCGTTCCGAGGAACGGAAAGAGTCGGTAGACTTTGTCTTGCGAAGCACCCTGGAGGA
Source organism: Desulfuromonadales bacterium (assembly GCA_013619105.1). GTDB lineage: Bacteria > Desulfobacterota > Desulfuromonadia > Desulfuromonadales > Syntrophotaleaceae > Syntrophotalea_A. The sequence continues at coordinate 10,362 of JABXKU010000030.1, read as the reverse complement.
AGCACAATGACTTCTTTGCAGAGTTCTTTGAACGATGTTTGCCGCTGGTTTGATACCCGTGCTCCTCGCGAGAGGCTGGTGTTGGCCATTACATTTCTGGTGGTGTTGACACTGCTCTGGTATGTGCTGCTGATCGAGCCTCTGGCCCTGCACAAACAGGCATTGGCCGCTCAAATCAATTCAGTAACGGTAAGAGTCTCTGCCCTCGATCAAGCAGCAGGGGCCATAGTTGCTGGCGCCGCTCAGGATCCCAATGCAGAGAATCGCCAACAAAAGGGCTTGCTAGAGAAAGAGATCGGCCGACTCGATGAGCGCCTGGCAGCATTGACCGGAGAGCTTATCAGCCCACAGCAGATGGTGGCAGTACTGGAGGAGATGCTCAAGCGGCGTCGCCAACTGAGCCTGACTCGGCTGGAAAATCTTCCAAGTGAACCGATGCTGGAGCCTCCGCCTTCCGATTCGCAAGTTGAAAAGGTGCGGCAGCGTAATCTGTATCGTCACCCCTTACGCATTGAGCTAACCGGAAACTATTTAGAGGTCTTGGCTTATCTGCAGTCTTTGGAGCAATTGCCCCGTAAGCTTTACTGGCAGGATCTGGCACTGTCCGTTGAGAAATATCCACAGGCGAAGATTACCGTGACAGTCTACACTTTAAGCCTGAAGGAGGACTGGATTGGTGTTTAGGCGACAGATAACCGTCTTGGTGTTTGGCGGGTTGCTGGCGGTTTTGTTGCCCCCTAATGGTGGCAGTGCGGCCTCTTTGTCGGATCCTACCCGGCCTCCGCAGCGTTTTATCGCCCCGGTGGTATCCGCCCCCGTTGTGCCAAAAAGCTGGAAGTTGGGGGCCATCCTGATTGCTCCGCAGCGTCGTGTGGCAGTGATCAACGGTCAGCCTTTGTCGGTAGGCGATCAAGTCAGCGGTGCAAAAGTGATAGACATTGAGTCGGACCGTGTTCGCTTGAGGCGAGGCAGCAGAGAATTTGTTCTGGACCTTTTGCCGAAACGACCTACGGTAACTGCTGTTGCTGAACAAGAGTGAAATGAATTGCTTGTCTGAGATGAGCAGGGAGACACGTTATCTATGATGCAGCATTTTTATGGCGGCTTTTGGCGAAGCGGGGCATTGCTGGGGCTTATATTTCTTGCGGCATGTGCGCAGCGACCCCGGATTACTCAGCCCCTCTGCGAATTTGAACAGCAATTGGATAGGCCGGCAGTAATCTTAGCGCCTCCGGAGCTTCCCCACGAAGTGGCTCTGGCTCTGTTGCCGAAGTTCGAGGTCGAGCCTGAGTTGCCCCCTGCAGCGGTTCAAGAGCCCCGTTTTGATGTCGCGGCACAAAAGATTCCAGCTCGGGAATTTTTTATGGGCTTGGTCGCCGGCACACCCTACAACATGGTCGTGCAGCCGGGGATAGAGGGTGAAATCACCCTTGCGCTGAAGAAGGTCACCATTCCGGAGGTCATGGAGGTGCTGCGTGATGTCTACGGTTACTATTATCGCCAGACCTCGATAGGCTTTCAAGTAATGCAGGGCGGACTGCAGTCCCAACTGTTTCATGTCGACTATCTCAACCTGGTGCGCCGTGGTTCTTCCCAAACCCGGGTCAGTTCCGGACAGGTTTCCGAATACGATAGCGATGACGATGATGATTCAGGTTCGAGCAACGGCGACAACAACGACCGTTCGGTTGTCTCCGGTAGCCAGGTCGGTACCGAATCTATCAACGACTTCTGGAAAGAACTTGCAACGGCGCTGCGGACCATGGTCGGGCAGGAGGAAGGCCGGAAGGTCATCATTCAGCCCCAGGCCAGTGTAGTGCTGGTGCGGGCGTTCCCACCCGAGTTACGTCAGGTCGCCGATTATCTCACCGCGATCCAGGGCAACCTGCAACGGCAGGTCACCCTTGAAGCTAAAATTCTTGAGGTCGAGCTCAGCGATGGTTTTCAAAGTGGTATTAACTGGTCTCTGTTAGCCGGCGGCGATGTGGTCTTAAGCCAGACCGGTGGCGGTACCATCTTCGGCGAAGGTGTGTCCAGTATCGCCGGGAACAGCGGTATTCTCAGTCCCCTTAATCCTACCGAGATGATTGAAGGGAGCACCGCCTCGGCTTTTGGCGGGGTTTTTAGTGCCGCCTTGACCTTCAACGATTTTGCCGCCTTTATCGAACTGCTCGAAACTCAGGGCGATGTGCAGGTACTTTCCAGCCCGCGCATCGCCACCGTCAACAATCAAAAGGCGGTGATCAAGGTCGGCTCCGACGAATTCTTTGTCACTGATATCTCCAGTGATACCGTGACCGGCACCGCTACCACTACCAGCCCTGACATTACCCTGACCCCCTTCTTTTCTGGGATCGCTCTCGATGTAACACCGCAGATCGCTGCCGGCGGTCGGGTGACCCTGCATGTTCATCCGACCATTAGTCAGGTGACCGATCAGCAGAAGACCATCACCGTCGCCGGTCAAGCCCAGACCCTGCCCCTGGCTTTTAGCACTGTTCGGGAGTCGGACAGCATTGTTAGTGCCGAAAGCGGTCAAGTGGTCGTTATAGGCGGCTTGATGAAGAACCTATCGAGCAAAGAGACCGCAGGGATCCCGTTACTTGGCCAATTGCCGGGTATCGGCTCCTTGTTCCGCCATAGCCAAGTGACCAGCCGTAAAAGTGAACTAGTTATCCTGCTGCGTCCGATGGTTGTCAGAGACGGTACTTGGCAACAGGCTTTGCAGACGTCTACCGATAGCTTTGAACAGCTTGGAAGCCGTCTCAACGATGAGTGGCGCGGTGGTCCCTTCGCCCGCCCGACAGAGTAAGGTGAACCGATGAATTTCTTCTTGGAGGGTTGATGTACCTTGAGCATTTCGGACTGTCCGAACTGCCCTTTTCCCTGACTCCTGATCCCGGCTATTTTTTTCGTTCTGCCGCGCATCAGGAGGCCCTCAATGTTCTGTTGGTGGCCTTGCAGGGTGGCGAAGGCTTTGTCAAGATTACCGGAGAGGTTGGCACCGGAAAGACTCTGCTGTGTCGCACCTTGCTCGATGCCCTGGATGGTCACTACGTAACGGCCTATCTACCCAACCCCCTGCTTGAGCCTTTGGATCTCTATCGCGCGGTAGCCACTGAACTAGGGTTAGCTGATTTGCAAGGGGACGATCTACACGGACTGCTCAATCGTGTTGTGAAACATCTCTTACGCGTGGCTGACAGTGGCCGGCGCGTAGTGCTTTGTATCGATGAAGCCCAGTCTATGCCCGATGCTGGCCTGGAGGCGGTACGATTGTTGAGTAACGTGGAGACCAGCAAGCGCAAGTTGCTGCAAATCGTGCTGTTTGGGCAACCGGAACTAGACGAGCGACTGGCCGGGCGAGGCTTGCGCCAGCTGCGGCAGCGGTTGGCGTTCAGCTATCGGCTGTCCTGCTTTGATCTGGACAGTACCTGTGGCTATGTTTCGCATCGGTTGAAGACCGCCGGTTGCGAGGCCCCCATATTTAGCCGTTTTGCTTTGAAAAAGCTCCATCGCTCCAGTCGCGGAATTCCCCGTCTCATCAATGTGCTGGGGCACAAGGCGCTTCTGGCCACCTACGGGCGGGGAATCGAACAGGTCGGTCGCACCCAGGTAGTCGCTGCGGCTCGCGATACGGAAGATGTGAGTTTCTGTGGATTTTTGGGTTTGAGACGTTTTTTCTAAACGGGCACGAATCTTTCGTATTGTCTTGAACCTGGGTCAAAAGACAGGAAACCGTCACCATGAGTCTGATCAATCAGATGCTGAAGGACTTAGAGGCACGCCAACAGGCTGGACCCTCGGGAGAGTCGGTGCCTGTGCTGCGGGTCAAGCCGGTAAACTGGCGACGTAAGTCTTTGCTGATGGGGGGGCTAGCTGCGCTGCTTTTGGCGGGGCTTATGTTTTGGTTTTTGGCTCCAGAGGCGCCGGGACAGCCAGCTCTGGCCAGTAAAAAGCCAGCGGCAGCATTGTCAGGCAAGGAGTCTACAGAGGCGCAGGTTCCGGTCCCACAGCAGAACGACACGGGCTCCCTTTTGTCGACTACCGTTTCCTTAAATGCCATCCGCCTACGGGAGATTGGGTCGTTTATTCACTTCGAGGCCGACTTTGATCGACCGCCTGTTTATCATATTGCCTTGGCTAAAGATCGCCGCAGCCTCCATGTCGACCTGGTGGCAGTGAAACAGGCTATTGAATTACCGCCGGCCAGCCAGCGGCGCTGGCTGGCCGGCGTGCAAACCAGGCAAAAGGATACAGGTCTGGTTGTCAACTTGACCCTTAAGTCGACAGTAACCATTCGGGATTTTTCCGCTACTATGCAGGTGGCTGGAACCGGATATCGGCTGCTGCTTGACCTTTACCCCGAATCCACGGTAGAGGCCTTAAAGAAACATAATGATCTTCCTGCTGCTACGAGAGTTGCGGCCGTTGCTGAGAAACCCCAGGCTATTGCCAAGCAGGAGACCGAAGAGCGCAATACAAGACCGCGGGTTTCTCAGGGGATTGCGCCAAAAGAACTCGCTGGAGTGCTGGTTAAAAAGACTGACAAACCATCCGCAAAGGATTTGGCGGAACAGGCTTATCAGCAAGGGAAGGTGGCCCTGGCGGCAGGGCGCTATCAAGAGGGAACAGTCGCTATGATGCGAGCGTTGACGCAGCATCCAGCGCACCTGAGGGCTCGTCAGGCTTTGGTCGGTGAATTGCTACGGCAGCAACGACGGTCTGAGGCCGGTGAGATCATGGCTGAAGGTCTCCGCCTTGACCCGACACAGTTGACGATGCGCTTGCGCCTTGCTGAGCTGTTGATGACCCAGGGTAAGTTGAATGACGCCCGTGACCTGCTCCTTCAAGGGCCGCCACAATCATCGCTAGAAGCCCCGCAATTGCACGCTTTACTAGGAGCGATTTATCAACGCCTTGGCCAATATGAGGCTGCTGCGCAGGAGTATCAGATGCTGCTTACGGGTCACCCGGACAACAGCCTTTGGCAGATGGGGCTGGGTATCGCTCGTGAACATGCCGGGGCCGCGGACGAAGCGATCCTTGCCTACCGGGCGGCATTAGCCAATCGGAAACTGAGCCCTGCACTAAACAACTACATACGGCAACGATTGGCCGTATTGCAACCCCGATCAGGGGCCGCACGATAGGATGTAGTCATATGGCGATACCAAAAAAAATCCGCATCGGCGAACTACTGGTGGGGCACGGGATTATCAGCGAAGACCAGTTGCAGACGGCACTTGCTACCCAGAAAAAGCTGGGGACCAAGCTCGGTAACACACTGGTTGAACTCGGCTATGTCACCGAGAATGGATTCCTGAAATTCCTAGCCCAGCAGCTCAAAATTCCCTTTGTCGATCTTAGGCATTATAAATATCGTCCCGAAGCGATTCAGCTGCTGCCGGAAATTCAGGCCCGGCGCTATCGGGCTCTGGTTCTGGAGGAGAAGGAGAACGGCTTGCTGGTCGGCATGGCCGATCCCACCGATATATATTCCTTTGACGAACTGCGTAACCAGCTTAAACGGCCGATACAGCAGGCGGTAGTGCGGGAAGCCGACCTGATGGCGACCATCGATACGGTCTACCGACGTACCGACGACATTATCAACCTGGCCGGTGAACTCGACGAAGAGTTAGCCGATGGGGCCTTTGACCTTGAAAACCTGCTGTCCAATGCCGAGTTGGAGGATGCACCGGTGGTGCGCTTGCTCCGTTCTCTGTTTGAGGATGCGGTGCAGATCGGTGCCTCGGATATCCACATTGAGCCGGACGAAACGGTGTTGCGTATTCGGCAGCGTATTGACGGTATACTCCATGAGCAGGTGATGAAAGAAAAGCGCATCACCAGCGCTCTGGTATCGCGCCTAAAGTTGATGAGCGGTCTGGATATCTCCGAACGCCGCTTGCCGCAGGACGGTCGTTTTAACATCAAGGTACGTGGCCGTTCTATCGATGTGCGGCTTTCCACCATGCCCCTGCAGTACGGCGAATCAGTGGTCATGCGCTTGCTCGATCAATCTGGCGGGGTGCTCAGCATGGAGCAGGCCGGTATGCCCGAGCAGATGCTCAACCGTTTCCGCTCCTTCATCCGACGACCTCACGGTTTGCTGCTGGTCACCGGCCCCACCGGTAGTGGCAAGACGACCACCCTGTATGGTGCGCTCAACGAATTGAATCGCAGCGAAAAAAAGATCATTACCGTCGAGGATCCGGTTGAATACCGTCTGCCGCGCATTAACCAGGTTCAGATCCACGAAAAGATCGGCCTCACGTTTTCGCGAGTACTACGTGCCGCTTTGCGTCAAGATCCCGACGTGGTCATGGTGGGCGAGATGCGCGATCAAGAAACTGCCGAAATTGGCCTGCGGGCCGCCATGACCGGACACCTGGTGCTGTCGACCCTGCACACCAACGATGCGGTCAGCACCGCCTTGCGCCTGCTCGACATGGGGGCCGAGGGCTTTGTGGTAGGCAGTGCCCTGCAAGCCATCCTTGCCCAACGGCTAGTGCGGCGTATCTGTGAAAATTGTATCGAAGACGACCCCCTCGATGCCTCGATGCGCAACTGGCTGGACAAGGCCGTCGACCCAGGTGCCGGACAACTGTCCTTCAAACGGGGCTCCGGTTGCCACCACTGTCACAACAGCGGGTACCAGGGGCGCGTCGGTGTTTTCGAACTACTCGAAATCGATACCCTGTTGGCGGACACCTTGCGTCGCGGTGATGCTGCCGGCTTTGCCGAACAGGCGCGCCGCCAGCGTGGTTTTAAATCGCTGACTCTGGCTGCTTTTGATTATGCCCGTGACGGTATTACCAGCATGGAAGAGGTGCTGCGAGTCGCTGGCCAGATCGATGAAGATATTGACCGCGATTTAATGACAACCTCACTTTCCGAAGACAAAGTAAACGACGATGGCGCAGTTTTCGTACAAAGCTCGTAGCCTCTCCGGCCAGTTGCTGGAAGGTCGCCTGGAGGCTGTTTCAGCCGCCGGTGCAGCCGATCAGTTGTTGGCTAATGGGGCTACTCCGGTGGTAATCAGCGAACTTAAGGTCGGCAGTTTGGCCTTTGAGCAGATTGCTGCGCGCCTGACAGCCGCCCGGCAAGGACGGGTGGATATTGACGATCTGATCCTTTTCTGCCGGCAGATGTACACCCTGACCAAATCAGGGGTGCCGATACTCAGAGCACTGCGCGGTCTGTCAGACATGATTCGCAAGCCCGCCATGGCTTCGACTCTGCAGGCGGTTGCCGAGGATCTGGAAAGTGGTCGAGATTTGTCGGGTGCCTTAATGCGTTATCCCAAGGTTTTTCCGCCCTTGCTGGCGAGTATGGTGCAGGTCGGAGAAGGCTCAGGCAAGCTCGAAGAGGCGTTTCTGCAAATCTCCCGTTATCTGATCCGGGAGAAGGAGACCGCCGATCAGATCCGTGCGGCTATGCGTTATCCGACTTTTGTCGTGATAGCTATCTCTATTGCCATGGCTGTTATTACTCTGTTCGTGATCCCGGCCTTTGATAATCTCTATCGGGGGGTGGGAGCGGCCTTACCGTTACCGACCCGTATTATTCTTGGTGTCAGCAACTTTGCCGTCAACTGGTGGTGGGGCGTGCTTTTAGCTGGGGTGGCCGCTCTGTTTGCCTGGAGGGCCTACCTTGGCACCGAAAACGGACGCTTGGCCTGGGACCGCTTTAAATTGCGTCTACCGGTCATCGGTAGCATTCTGCATCGAGCCACTCTGATTCGTTTTTGCCGCGGCTTCTCCATGGGCTACAGCTCGGGTGTTCCACTGATTCAATCTCTGGCTTATACGGCTCAGGCCGTTGGCAACGCCTTTATAGAGCAACGTTTGGGTCGGTTGCGTCACAGTGTCGAGCGCGGTGAAACCCTGACCCGTAGTGCCGCTGCCAGTGAGATGTTTACTCCCCTGGTGTTGCAAATGCTGTCCGTTGGCGAGGAGACCGGCTCGGTTGATACCATGCTTGTTGAAGTGGCGGAGTTCTACGAGCGCGAGGTTGAATACGATGTCAGCCGCCTGGCCAGCACCATTGAACCGATTCTGATCGTGGTCATCGGTGCCATGGTGCTGGTGCTGGCCCTTGGGGTGTTTTTACCCATGTGGGATTTGGCTTCCGTTTCTCGGGGTGGAGGTTAGCCGGTGATGAAACCCAAAATGGCCAGTCACCACCGGCGCTGGGTGTTGCGAGTCTTTGAATGGGCATTGTTGGTTGCTGTCGTGATGCTGCTAATAGGGGTTTTGCTGCAGAAGGTCGAACAGTTGCAGACTGAGGCAGAGCGGCTGTCTTTTGAGGGCGTAGTTAACTCCTTGAACGCAGCAGTGATGCTTGATTCATTTGTTAATAATCCAATAGCGGCCCTCTCTGAGGGAGATAATCCCATGCAGCTTTTGGATCAGTTGCCGTCAAACTATCTGGGAACTTGGGATGACTCTGACTCGGCGGTGCAGGCCGACGGACAATGGTATTTTGACAAGGTCCAGAGATTGCTAATCTATCGAACCCGAAAATATCGTCGAGCTAGTTCCGCGTTTGGAGATGACCGGGCAAGGCAATTTTATTTGAGGGAAGTGCCACCCAAAAAACAATTGATCTTGGAAGTCGTTGAAAGTAAAAATTAAGTGTGGTGATGATGTGTTGTTTCAGTTTTGGTGAAAAAGGTTTTCACTAAATGTTGTGTCATTGTTGAGCAGATATTGTCAATCTGTCTCACGTACCAAGGCCTGCCTTTAGCTAACTAAAAGAAGGAGAACTGTAATGCAGAATCAAAAAGGTTTTACCCTGATTGAACTGGTGGTGGTGATTGTTATCTTGGGCATCCTGTCCGCCGTGGCTATTCCGAAATTTATCGATATGCGGACTGAAGCGGCTGTAGCACAGGCTGATGGTGTTTTTGGCGCGGCTCAAGCGGCTGCTGCTCTGAATCATGCTGCCAAGCTGGTCGGAAAGGCTGCCACTGCGCGCCCGACTTATGCCGCAAACTGTACGACAGGAGAAGTTGATAACGGGACTTGTCTTTTGAATGCGTTTGATGGAGTTCCTGGCGATTGGGCTGTCCCCGCCGCCGCGACAAACACCATTCAATCGACCATCAATGGCACACCCTATATCATTACAGTTACTACGCCTGAGAGCGATACGGCAAAAGCGGTACTCACCGCGGGCTGGCGGCTATAAGACTTTCTCTGTTACAAGTAAGGGACCCTAGCAAGCCGGGGTCCCTTTTACTCATATCACAATATGAAAGAATCATTTTGACGTCTGGTAGAGATTCCAGAGGGTTTACCCTGGTCGAGCTGGTGACGGTCATTCTGTTGCTCGGCATTCTGTCGGCCGTGGCTCTGCCGCGTTTTTTTAATGCCACCGATTTCAATAGCCGTGGTTTTTACGACGAGGTGGCGGCGGCGGCGCGCTACGGTCAAAAGCTTGCAGTGGCTAGCGGTTGCGATGTGCAGTTGACCGTTGCCGGTGGTAACTATGCCTTACAACAACGGGAAGCCTGCGACCACATCAGTGCCTTCAATCGGGCTGTGCTGCAGCCAGTGGGCAGTGGCGCTTTTGCCGGTTCGGCACCATCTGGCACCACCCTTTCAGTTTCACCTTTGACTCCGGTGATTTTCGATGCACAGGGTCGGGCTACTCCTGGTGGGGTAACGGTGTCAGTGGATGATTTTTCTTTCACCATCATCGGTGAAAGTGGCTACGTGGATATGCCATGATATCTGTCTGTTTACATGAAAACCGGGGTTTTACCCTGATCGAACTGGTCATTTCTATCGTGGTGGTGAGTGTCGCCCTCGGTGGAGTTCTGATGGCTATCAACTACACGGTGACTCACAGCGCCGATCCTATGTTGCAACACCAGGCGGTGGCTATTGCCGAATCGTATCTGGAAGAGATCCTCTTGAAACCCTTTGCCGATCCCGATGGCGTCGATAGCGAGGGCAGTCGGGTGCTGTTTGACGATGTCGATGACTACAATGGCTTAAATGACAGTGGAGCGCGGGATCAGACCGGTACCGCCATTGCAGGACTGACCAATTACACTGTGGCGGTTACAGTTACCAGTACAGCTCTTAACGGTATTGGTGCCGCCGACAGTAAGCAGATCACGGTCACCGTCAGCCACCCGGTCGGTTTTAATATCAGTTTGACCGGTTATCGAACCAATTACTGAGGATTGTGACACAGGCCAATAGATTGAAAGCGGTTAGCCTTTAAAAGGGTTTGCGGCTTTCAACCTGTTTACCTGCGGCTATCATGAGGTCCCATGCAGTATTCGTTTCCCTTTCATAGAAAACCCGGCGGTTTTACCCTGGTGGAAATGATCGTTGTGCTGGT
>JABXKU010000108.1 GCA_013619105.1 Desulfuromonadales bacterium | reverse complement strand
TCTCGGCCTGGTTGCCCAGGAACGTATCTCCGGTGCCGTTATCCACATCGTCAAAGTTGTCGCCGATATAAACATCGTGCGAGACCGCAAAATCACCTGCTCTCCACTCGAGACTTGCCCATGTGGCCGGGTGAAGGGCGCCGTCCTTAGGACTCGGTCCCGAGGACTGCGGATAGGGCGCACTTTTCATTGCAGCCTGGATTTCAACGTCGCTCAACGTGTGATTGTAAAGGCGGACATCGTCAATAATAGCGTCCGTGCCCTTTCTGTTTGATTCTATTCAGACCTTCCTTAAGCGACGTGAAGTGCGTTTTCGGGTTTTTGCGCATCCTGTTCTGCATACCAGAATGGGTGCAAAAGGCCGCCGGCTTTCTTCGGGCAGGGGCCACAATGCACAGGCTGATTCCTTTATTTTGATAGCCCTTAAAGGGGTCGTAGAAAAACAACTCGGTCCTTTGTTGGTGAGAGTCCAGGAACAACTACATGCCATGCAGCTGCTCGAAGAAGATCGTGCTGTCATGGAAAAACAACTCGCGCACCTTACCAGTATTGCTTCCAAACAAGAGTTTCACCATTTTTGGAAATGGTTGCACGAAGGTAACTTTCAGCCTGTTTCTTATCGTGCCATCGAGGTTCGGCGCGATGATCAGGGGAGAGTCTGGATCTGCCAGGAACCGGGATCGGCTCTTGGTATGTCCACTCACTGGCGGGAGGTGGTTTGCTGTGAAGACCGGGAGGCGGTAGATACGACCCTTCGTTTCGGGGAACAACTGTTACGCAGTGGTCCAGTGGTTGTCGCCCACACTGAACGACCGAGCCCTTTTCACTGGGACGAAAAGCTTTTTTACATCGGCCTACGGGAACCGGGCGCTAACAGCTGGTGTGAACATGCTTTTCTCGGTGTTTTTACTCGTCAGAGCAGTTTGCAGCAAAGTAGTGATGTTCCAGCACTGAGGCGGCGTATTGCCAGTGTTTTGCACGATCTAGCTATCCGCACGGACAGCCACGATTACCGTAAAACCTTTGAATTGCTCGATTCCTTTCCCAAAACAGAATTGTTCTTCATGAGTCAAGCTGAGCTGCAACAGGTAGCTCGCTCCTTTACGATCCTCTATCGATATGAAACGGTTCGAGTCGTCGCAGTACCGAGTCTAGCTGTCGAGGGTCTGACCCTGGTTGTGATGATGCCCAGGGATTTTTACAGTCGTGACAGTATGAGCCGGATGGAAAAGTATTTGCACCGCTGTTGCCATAGCGACATTGTTGATGTTCGAGTGATGCAAATTCTTTCGGATTACGTGACGCTGCATGTATCCCTCGGGCCGCCTCAAAAGGAGGTTCGCCTTGATCTGTCTCGTTTGCAACGTGGATTGAGTCGCATCGGTCAACCCTGGCACAGCAAGTTACGGCAGATGCTGGAGAAAGACTTTGGCTTGTCGGAGGGTGGAAAACTGTGGCGATGTTATCAGAATGCTTTTTGTCGTGAGTACCAGACCCTGGTTCACCCTCGCTTCGCTCTGCGTGATTTAAAGGCTATTGAACAGCTTTTAACGGATGGGCAGGAACATTTCGCCTTGTGGGGGCCTTTCGCTGCCTTAAAGGGATTCTGCAGGTTGCAGTTTTACAGCCTGCAGGAAACGTATCTCAATGAACTGATGCCGATACTGGAAAATTTTGGTTTGGCTGTCGTCGAAGAAATGGACTTTGAGGTAGCCGCCGAAGGTCGAGTGATTTTCATCAAAAGCTTTACGGTCCGTCGCTATAACGAGAACGCAGGGCCCCTAGGGGGAAAAATACGCGATCTTCTTATCGACGGCCTGCAGGCCGTGCGCCGAAAAAAGGTGGCCAACGATCGCCTGCACAGCTTGCTGTTGAGTTGCGGTCTTTCCTGGCGACAAATCGACGTTTTTCGCTGTTATATTCATTACACTATTCAGCTGGGTGGTCCCTACGGTCGGGCTTTGTTAGTGGCGGCATTGGTTGATAATCCGCAGGTCGTCTTACTGCTGAACCGCTATTTCACCGCTCGTTTTTCCAATGGGGCCGAGGCCGAGGCGGCCCTGGAAAAAGAGGAATTGCTTTTGCCACCCCTGCGGCATGAGCTGACGGTTGTCCTGAAGCAGGTGAAGGATATCAATCAGGACCGTATTCTTCGGTCGCTTTTCAACCTGATGGATGCCACGGTCCGGACCAATTTTTTCAGTTCCGATGATGAGCAGCATCCGCTGGCTATAAAGCTCGACACCTTGGGGATTCTTGGTCTAGAGCATCCTCGCTCCCTTTTTGAGGTTTATGTGCATAGCGCCACCATGGAAGGTATTCATCTGCGCGGGGGAAAGATAGCTCGGGGAGGGATCCGCTGGTCGGAACGGCTCGATATGCGCAATGAAATTCTTGGTTTGATGAAGACTCAAATGACCAAAAATGCCTTGATCGTACCGACCGGTTCCAAGGGCGGCTTTCGTGTGAAAACGCCATTCCTTGAGCGTTCCGAGGGGGCTGCCCTGGCCGACGAAGCTTATCGCAATTTTATGACGGCTCTGCTCGATATAACGGATAATCGAATTGGCGGTAAGGTGGTGCATCCGCCTGGGGTCGTCGTGTATGACGGCGATGACCCGTACCTTGTGGTGGCCGCCGACAAGGGGACCTCGCATTTGCCGGATACGGCCAATGCCATAGCGGACGACTATCGTTATTGGCTTGGAGATGCCTTTGCCAGTGGTGGCTCCCATGGATATGACCACAAAAAACTAGGTATAACCGCTCGCGGAGCCTGGGTCTGTGTGCAGCGACACTTTCGCGAGATGGGGATCGATATTCAGCGGCAGCCGATATCGGTAATCGGCATTGGTGATATGGGGGGAGACGTATTTGGTAACGGGTTGTTGCGCTCCCAAAAAATCAGGTTGCAGGCCGCTTTCAACCATCGGCATATTTTTATTGACCCAGACCCTGATCCGAGTCGTTCTTTTGCCGAACGGCAACGACTCTACAATTTGCGTTTAGGTTGGGACGAATACAACCCGGACCTAATTTCTCCGGGAGGAGGCGTCTTCGACCGAGAAGCCAAGGATATTTCTCTTTCTGCTGAAATTCGTCGCTGGTTGGGTGTATCTCATGCCTCGACGGATGGCCCCAGTCTAATTCGGTTGTTGCTGACAGCTCCAGCGGATCTGTTATGGAATGGCGGTGTTGGTACCTATGTCAAGAGTGGTAGTGAAACCCATCAGCAGGTCAATGATCGCCTGAATGATGGAGTGCGCGTCGATGCCCAACAGTTGCGGGTGCCTGTGGTTGGGGAGGGTGGCAACCTCGGTTTTACTCAACAGGCTCGAATCGATTATGCTTTAGCCGGAGGGAGAATTAATACCGATGGTATCGACAATGCCGGTGGCGTGGCTTGTTCGGATCACGAGGTGAATATCAAAATCCTGTTGCTGCAACTGCAAGAGCAGGGTGTCCTTGGTTGTTGCGAGGAGCGGAATAATTTACTGGAGGACCTAACCGAGGCTGTTAGCGAAGCGGTACTGACAGATTGTTACGGACAAAGCCTCTGCCTGAGTCTCGACAAGCAGCGTTGTGAAGCTGATCCGGCGCCTTTTATGGCGTTGGTAGAACATTTAGAGAATGCCGGCCTTCTTGATCGACAGGGCGAATCTCTGCCGACAATGGAAAAGTTGCAGAATCGTGGATTCAAGTCACTGACCCGTCCTGAACTTTCTGTCGTGCTGGCCTATAGCAAGAGCTACTTAGTACAGAAGCTACTAAACAGTCGCTTGCCGGAACAGCCGATCAGTGAAAAATATCTTGTCGATTATTTCCCGCGACTACTTCATGATCGCTTTGACGGGCTTTTAGTCAAGCATCCCTTAGCGGCAGAAATTGCGGCGACCGCCATAACGAATGCCTTGGTTAATCAGGCCGGTTGTACATTCATCCATCGGCTAACAGCAGAGACCGGGGCGACTACCGCGGATCTGGTCTCAGTCTACCTGGCTTTTGATGTGTTGCTGGAAGGGGCTTCGTTGCGACGGCAGATCGCCGCACTCGATAGCGGTTTACCTCCTGCCGAACAGTATCGACTTTTGCACTGCCTGGAATCTTGCCTTGAGGCGTTATGTCGCTGGAGCTTGCTGCAGGACATGCAGATTGTGCCGGAGGAGTCGTTACTGAGTACTTTGGCCAAAGACCTGGAGACCTTTATTTCTATTCAGCAGCAATTGTTGCCCTTATCAATGCGGCAAGAAATTGAAGATGAGCAAAAGCGTCTGGCTGACCTGGGGATTAGCGGGGACCATGCCTGGCGGGTGGTTTTATTGCCCTGGCTTCGTCATTTCTTGCCGGTGGTTTCTTTGGCGGGAAAAATAGGTCAAGACCTGGATGCCGCCACTCGGCTCTATGCTGAAGTAGGTAACTTTCTTGAACTGGCGATTTTGGAGCAACGCCTTCAACAGGTGCTGGTCAGCAGTCCCTGGGATCGTTTGGCCCGTCGAACATTACTGGATAAGTTCGCCGAGTTAGGCTTCAGTTTGCCTTTGGCCGTCTGGAACAAGAATGCTGGTGACCAAAGGGCCTTTTTCAATACCCGGTCAAGCCAGCTGGCCAGCTATCGTCATTTGCTGGAAGGGATTCGGGAAGGCGTTTTGCCAAGCTACAATGTCTTTACCGCCCTGGCTGGAACCTTGGAGGCATTACTGCATTGACCAATGGTTGTTTCAGAAAGTTGATAAGCCGCCTGAAAACTGAGTTTTCAGGCGGCTTTTTTATTGGGTTTCCTGATTACGCTGCGAGCTCGGTGAGCTTTGCGGTCAATGGTTGGATAAAAGTCTGACCAGTCCCGGGTTCGTTTAACCGCCCGTTCGCTTTGCTCACTCGAGGACGCAGAGAGCGCAGAGAAAGATATTTGCCTCGTTCAATGGTTGGATAAAAGTCTGACCAGTCCCGGGTTCGTTTAACCGCCCGTTCGCTTTGCTCACTCGAGGACGCAGAGAGTGTAGAATAAGCTCTTTCCTCGTTTTTGTCTTTCTTTGCGTCCTCTGCGACCTCTGCGGTAAATAGCTTTCGATTTTGGTTTTACAGTATTGCAACGTGATAAACAACTGTTCTTGATTAGGTCCAATTCTCTAAAAGCCGTGTGAGAGCGACTGCCTTGCAGCGAATCTGGTTGGATTTGTGCTCAGCTAGGAATCAGGTCTAAGCAGGTTGGGTTTTTAGACCTAATCGAAGGAAGATCAGCTTAGTAGCATCGGAGTTGTTGAGGGTGTAGAAGTGAATGCCCCGGACTTGATTATCGAGAAGGTCGCGGCACTGTTCGGTGGCCCAGTGAATACCGATATTGCGTACGGCTTCAGCATCGTCCTGACAACGTTGTACCGAACGCAGCAAGGCGGCGGGAAAGCGAGTGCCCCCGGCCAGGTCGGCCATGCGCTTCATGCCTTCGATAGAGGCAATGGGCATCACGCCGGCAATGATGGGCACGGTGATGCCGGCGAGCAGGCAACGCTCGCGAAAATCGTAAAAGTCTCGGTTGTCGAAAAAGAGTTGGGAGCAGATGTAATCGGCTCCTTCATCGACTTTGGCCTTGAGGTAATCCATCTCCAGTAGTCGATTAGGGGTTCCGGGATGGCCTTCGGGGAAGCCCGCGACACCGATGCCAAATCCCCTTTTGTCGGGATGCAAGCCCCGTTCGTTGAATTGGCGAATATAGCGCACTAGATCGGCGGCCTGAGGAAAAGCATCCTTTGAACGATCGTAGTTCGGCTGCTCGGGGGGAGGATCACCGGCCAGGGCCAGGATATTGCTGACGCCCGCCTTCGCATAGCAGGTGAGAATCTGCTCAATCTCTTCGGCAGAACTACCGACACAAGTCAGATGCGGAATAGGATCGAGTTTGGTCTGCTCCTGAATACGCATCACCAGTTCGTGGGTCCGCTCCCGGGTGGTACCGCCGGCGCCGTAGGTCACCGAGGTGAAATGCGGCATCAGGGGCTCTAGCTGGCGAATGGTTTCGTAAAGCCTGTTCGCTGACTTATCGGTTTTTGGCGGAAAGAACTCAAAGGAAAAGGTGGTGGGGTTGGCGGCGAAAATGTCCAGTATATGCATGACCGTCCTTTGCTACGAATGAGTGATGGCAGGCATTTTATCGGCTGATTGGAAAGGCGTCAACCGTTTCATTCCCTGGGAACTGAATGAGGTCGGGATGGAATCATTTATAGGGTTTGGGGCTGCTAGGAAGGTTGTTGCGTGGGAAACAAAACCAAATGTTGGACTTGGGCGCGGATACCGATTCGGGTTCCGGGCAGGTGGTTGCTGGTGCTTGGCATCAGCATCTGCAACTGGGTTCCGTCGGCCATTGCCAGGGTGTAGAAAGTACTGGGTCCGCGAAAGTGCCTACGAAGTACCTCAACGTTGGGCTGATACTCTGGGTCGTAGACAATATCCTCGGGACGGATGAGGACGTTGACGGCTGTACCGGGGGTCATTTCGACGCAACAGAGTCCATCCAATAGTCCAAGTCCGGTTTCAACGCGGCAATTGGCGCTGACCAAGCCCGGTAGCAATACCCCTTCACCGACAAAATCGGCCACGTAAGGATTGACGGGGTGGTGATAGAGATTGTAGGCGGTATCCCATTGTTGAATTTCACCGCTGCGCATCACTCCGACCAGGTCAGCCATGGCAAAAGCCTCGTGCTGATTATGGGTGACCATGAGTGCGGTGGTGCCTTGTTCTTTGAGGATGTCGCGCACCTCCAGCGACAGGCGTTCGCGGAGGGTGACGTCAAGGTTAGAGAAGGGTTCGTCCAAAAGCAGGAGCTTCGGTTGCGGAGCCAGAGCCCGCGCCAAGGCGACCCGCTGTTGTTGGCCGCCGGAAAGTTCGTGGGGATATTTTTTCTGAGAATTACCCAGACCGACGGTATCCAGCAGTTTGTTTACTTGCTGGGCCGCCCGTTTCTTGTCGGCTCCTTTGCAACCAAAGATGACATTGTCGTAAATGGTCAGGTGAGGGAATAGGGCGTAATCCTGAAAAACCATGCCCACCTTGCGCTGGTCTGCAGCAAGACTTCGCCCTGGCTGGCTAACTAGCTGTCCGGAAATACGAATTTCCCCCTCCAGTAGCGGTTCGAAGCCGGCGATGGTACGCAATACGCTGGTTTTTCCACAACCGCTTTCGCCCAGCAGGCAGCCGATTTGCCCGTCTTCCAATTCCAGCGAAAGTTGGTTCACTATCCGTTGGCGACCGTAAGCTTGGGAGATATCTTGTAGACTGAGAATTGGTGTCATCTCTGCCATCCTTTTTGTCGATGGTGAAGTGTAGATTCAGTGATAAACGTTGAAGCAGTAGCTAGCGTCCATCCGGAAACTTCGGATGGAATCAGGGCCGTTTGCTGATGAAAACTAGCTAGCGTTCCATCTTGCGAATCAGCAGCATAATCGGCAGTAACCCGGCTGCGACTAGAAAGAGAGCCGGAACAGCTGCCCGTTCCCATTCCCCTTCCGAGGTTAATTCAAAGATTTTCACCGCCAAAGTGTCCCAGCCAAAGGGGCGTGTCATCAGGGTGATGGGCATCTCTTTCATGACATCGACAAAGACCAGGGTCAGTGCTGTCGCCAGGCCGCCGCTGACAATCGGTAGATGGATTCGTCGCAACAGGGTCAGGCCACCGGTCCCAAGCAGGCGAGCCGCTTCATCAATGCTGGGGCGGATGCGCTGCATGGCGCTGTCGATGGCTTTGTGGCCTACGGCAAGAAAACGGATCAGATATGCCAGCAGCATGATTGCCACAGTATCTCTTAAGATAGCGTCCGGGGACCAACCAAGCCAGTGGCCGGCAGCATCGATTAACAGATTGTCCAGGTGGGCCAGGGGGATGAAGATGCCGACGGCCAGCACGCTGCCGGGCAGGGCATAACCCAGACCGGAAAACCACACCAGCCATTTAGTCAGGGGGTCCCGGTGACGGCGGCGGGCATAAGCCAGTGCCAGGGCTACAGCGGCAACTAGCAGGGCAGCAAGCAGGCCTAGCAGGAGCGAATGCCCCAGCCAGGCATAGTATCGTTCGTCAAATTCTTCTCCGAAACTCTCTGTGGCCCATCTGGCCAGTTGGGCTACGGGGAGCAGAAAGGATACGACCAGTATCAGAGCGCAATAGCCGCTGGCCAGCCAACGGTGCCAGCAGGATAACACAAGCCGTTCACCGGACTGGCCGCTGCGTCCGCCGGGGGTATAGCGCCTGCGGCGGCGTTGGCTTTGCTCAGCAACCAGCAAGACCAGAGCGATCAGAACCAGAAAAGAGGAGAGCTGAGCCGCGCCTTCTAAGGAAAAAAAGCCAAACCACATTTTGTAGATGGCTGTGGTAAAGGTGTCGTAGTTGAAGGTTGAGACGGTACCAAAGTCGGCCAGGGTTTCCATCAGCACCAGCAACACGCCCCCGGCAATCCATGGTCGGGCCATGGGTAGCGCCACTCTGAAAAATCCCTGCCAGCGATTACAGCCCAAGGATTGAGCCGCTTCCATGGCTCTCATGCCCTGGGTAAGAAAAGCATTGCGCGCCAGCAGATAAACATAGGGGAAGAGGGACAGGGACAACACCACGATAACCCCACCGACCGAACGGATCTCGGGCAGAGAGAGGCCTGGGCCGAACCAGGAGCGCAACTGGGTAGGCACCACTCCAGAAAAATCAAACAGGCCGATAAAGACGAACGCCAAAACGTAAGCCGGCATAGCCATCGGTAACAACAAAGCCCAGGAAAAGATGCGCCGACCGGGAAAGGCGCAGGTTGCGGTCAGCCATGCCAGACTCACGCCGAGGAGAAGAGTGCCGATGGGGACCCCCAACACCAGCCATAGAGTATTGAAAAGCAGGTCCGTTAGTAGAGTTTGTTGCAGATGTTTCCACAGCTCTGGTTGGGGCCATAAAAATGAACCGGCTACCACCAGAAGCGGGGTCAGCACCAGCATGAATACGGCCAGCACCAGTAGCCGCCAGCCATCCATAGAACTGACAGACCAGCCCAGGGCCTCCGCAATGGAGGCCCTGCTTGGTTTAGAGGGGGATAACGACATGACTATGTCCCGGAATGTAAGGGGTTACTGCAACCATTAGCGATAGCCGGCCCGGTCCATCAGCATAATGGCAGAAGATTGTAGCTCGCCAGCTTTGCCCAGGTTGATATCACTACCTTTGAAGGTGCCCCAGGCTGCAACCTGTGCGTGGGGCTGAACTTTGGGGTTGACCGGGTATTCCAGGTTGGCGTCAGCAAACAGGTTTTGCGCTTTTGGCGAAGATAGCCATTCCAGGAATCGGGTAGCCTCCTGCTTGTTATTGCTGCCCTTGACCACGCCGGCGCCGGAGACATTGATATGCACGCCGCTGCCCTGCTGATTGGGCCAGAACAAGGCCAGTTTGAGTTCAGGATTCTTTTGCTGCAGGCGTCCAAAGTAATAGGTATTGATCACAGCGACATCGCCCTGGCCAGCCAGAATCGCCTCCATGGTTTTGGTGTCGTTGGAGAAGGGCGCCGCGGCAAGGTTGTCGACCCAAGAACGAACGATGGTTTCAGCGGCAGGCTCACCATGTTCGGCAATCAGCATAGCCACCAAGGATTGGTTATAGACCTTTTTGGATGTGCGCAGCAGCAGACGATCATGCCATTGCGCCTCGCCCAAAGCCTCATAGGTTGACAGTGAGGATGGGTCGACCCTTTCGGTGCTATACACGATCGTCCGGCAGCGTTTCGACAGGCCGAACCAGCGATTTTCAGGGTCTCGCAGCGCCGACGGAACGTTAGTGGTCAAGACCTCTGAATTAAGCGGTTCAAGCAGACCTTCATTGGCCGCATGCCAGAGGTTTCCGGCGTCGACGGTGATCAGCAGGTCCGCCTTGGTATGGGCACCTTCAGCCTTAAGGCGTTGCAGTAAAGGACCCGCTTTGTCGGTGATGTAACGAATTTTGATGCCAGTTTCTTTGGTGTAGGCCTCGAATATCGGCTTGATCAGTTGTTCATTTCTGGCCGAATAGACTACAAGTTCTGTTTTTTCTGTAGCCAAGGATGGGGCGCTAGTCACACAGAGTAGAAGGAGGGTCAACAGGCTAATAAACGATTTCATGGAAAACTCCTTTAAGTCGTGAAATTGAAAACCGCATTCAATATGCTTGAAGTTGAGCATATTAGTCAAGTAATAATTTGTGGGGGGGTAAAATAGGGCACTGAATAAATGATGGAATGGTTTGGAAAGATTAAGAAGGGGGATTGGAAATAAAAAAAGGCCGCCTGAAAGGCGGCCCTTGAAGTGTTAGCGGAAGTAGGCTTCGCTGACGTAGCGGCGCATCATCGACTGGGTGTTGAAGTAATAGGCATTTTTACCGATGGCATTTTTCATCACCCGAATCCAGCCCGGTCGATCCTCGTAGTAGAGGGGCATGATGACGTTTTCCAATTTGTCATAGAGGTCGTGGACATCTTCGTCGGTGTGGTTTTGGTCGATCGAGTTGCCGTGAGGCGGAGGGCCGATGGACCAACCAGTGACTCCTTCAATGTGGCCCTCGATCCACCATCCGTCCAATACGCTGAAGTTGGGGACGCCGTTGAGGGCGGCTTTCATACCGCTGGTTCCTGAAGCCTCAAGGGGGCGAATGGGATTGTTGAGCCATAGATCGACACCAGGTATTAGGAGACTGGCCAGTTGTATGTCGTAATTTTCAAGATAGACGATCTCGATCTGACCTCTCAGCTTTTCGATCTCGCCGATGATAGTATGAATGATCTCTTTACCGGGCTGATCATGGGGGTGGGCCTTGCCGGCAAAGAGTAGCTGAATTTTCCCTTGCCCGATCTTCAACAGGCGCTGGATATCGGAAAAGATCAGATTTCCCCGCTTGTAGGTAGCGACCCGGCGTGCAAACCCGATGGTTAGCAATTCAGGGTCAAGCTCAATGCCTGTCGTCTCGGCGATATACTGGAAGAGAATGGCCTTGGCGCCGGTATGGGCTTCCCAGAGTTCTTGGTCGGGCACAGTATCGACTCGTACCAGCAATTCCGGTTCAGTACCCCAGCTGGGAATATATTTGGAAAATAGCTTAACCATATACGGCGAAGCCCAGGTAAAGGGGTGAATGCCGTTGGTGATGGCGTGAATCTCGAATCCAGGAAACAGGGCCTGGGATACCTCTCCATGTTTTTTGGCGACCCCATTGACATAGCGGCTGAGATTCAAAGCCAGCATGGTCATATTGAGCTCGTCTTCCCCACCAAGTTCCCGCAGCAAGAAGAGGGGCACATCTTCTCCCAATACCCGCTGTACCATGTCATAAGGGAATCGATCGTGTCCGGCCGTCACCGGGGTGTGGGTGGTAAAGACGCATTGCTGTTGGACCTTGCGCGGATCCCAGGAGTTTCGCTCATCCCAGGTGTCCTCCACGGGACGCCGAGTGCGGTTAAGCAGTTCCAGGGTCAGCAGGCTGGCATGGCCTTCGTTCATGTGGTACTTGCGTACCCGAAAACCGAGGCCAGAAAGGATGCGGGCGCCGCCTATGCCGAGGACAATTTCCTGCTTGAGGCGATATTCGTTGTCGCCACCGTAAAGATGGTCGGTGATGGTTCGATCCTGAGGCTGATTACCCTCAATATCTGTATCGAGAAAAAACACAGGAACTTCGCCGCCGGTGGGGCTCTTAACCCGTTTAAGCCAGGCTTGAACTTTAACGTCGCGATTTTCAATGGAGACTAGGGCTTTGACTGGCATCAGCTCCAGAAAACCTTCCGGAGACCATTCGTTCGGAGATTCCTGTTGCCAACCCTGATTGTCGATGGATTGGCGAAAATACCCTTTGCGACTGGCCAGGGTGATAGCGACCATGGGTAGTTGCAGGTCGGCGGCAGCTTTGATGGTATCACCAGCGAGAATACCTAGCCCGCCGCTATAGGTTGGAATGTCGGCGCTGAGGCCGATTTCCATGGAAAAGTAGGCGATGACCGGGTCGGCAAGAAATCGTTTCCAATCGCTCATCGGGGACAAACCTCCAAGAATAAAAGATTGTGTAAGAAGTGCCGAAATGTCCGGTAAAAAGAACAGGCTTTCAGAAACTTCATTATAGAGTAACGGAAAGAATCCGATGGTCAAAAATATATTTGTAGAAAAGGATCAGAAATGGGTGCGTGGGGCATGGGATCTGGGCGCCAGGCAGTCTTTGAGAAGTGTGCAAACAGTATGGATGGGGGACGAAAAAGGGCCTAGAAGACTGTCGGACTTGACGGGCTGAAACGAAAAATTTGCTGTTTGAGTCCAGATTTTTGAGAATTTGAGAGCGAAGAGCAGGGCTATTTGGCGAAAATTGTCGAGAATATGGGCCGATCAGGTGATTTTACAGTCGGCTCATGGTAAGCCCAACAGTCTTCTAGATATAGTACAT
>JABXKU010000107.1 GCA_013619105.1 Desulfuromonadales bacterium | reverse complement strand
TGCGTGACTTGGTCAATGCCATCCCCTACACCGCCATTCAGCAAGGGCTACTGACGGTGCCGAAAAAGAATAAGAAGAACATTTTTAACGGCCGTATTTTGGAGCTGGAAGGGCTACCGGACCTCAGTGTCGAACAGGCCTTTGAGCTGACCTGCGCCGCCGCCGAACGGAGCGCCGCGGCGACCTGCATCGACCTGTCCGAAACCAGCATAGCCAGTTTTTTGCGTTCCAATATCGCCCTGATGCAGAGCTTGATTGCTGACGGTTACCAGGATGCAGCGACCCTGCAGGAACGCATCGATGCTGCCGAAGCCTGGCTACAAAAGCCGCAGCTGCTGCGGGCTGATGGTCATGCCGAATATGCCGCGGTGATCGAAATCGATCTAGCTCAGATCGAGGAGCCGCTGGTCTGCTGTCCCAACGATCCCGACGATGTTCGGCCCCTGTCGGCCGTGGCGGACCAGGCTATCGACGACGTATTCATCGGTTCCTGCATGTCCAATATCGGTCAGTTTCGTGCGGCCGCTGCCCTCTGGCGGGATCAGCAATACTCCGGTACGGTTCGTACCTGGCTTTGTCCGCCGACTCGCATGGACCAGCAACAACTCAAGGAAGAAGGACTCTTCACTCTGTTCAGTGCCATCGGTGGGCGCATTGAGCCTGCCGGCTGTTCCCTGTGCATGGGCAACCAGGCCCGGGTTCCAGATAAAGTGCAGGTTTTCTCCACTTCGACCCGCAATTTCGATAACCGCTTGGGCAACGGAGCCCAGGTCTATCTCGGTTCAGCCGAGTTAGCTGCTATGGTCAGCATTCTTGGTCGCATGCCGAGTGTGGAGGAATATTTTCAGCTCTTCGCGGAGAAGATTGCGCCCGTTTCCGATGAGGTCTATCGCGGATTGCAGTTTGACGAAATGGCGGATTATCAAGCTAAGTAGGTTGATAGGAGCACTTCACAGACAAAAGGCCGTCCCTTCAAGCAGGGGACGGCCTTTTGTAACTGGTTTGAGGTGTTTCTGGGTATTTGCATAGATGGGGCTTTGATGCGTGTCTACCGCAATGGTGGGGTAAGGGCAAATTCAAGCACCGAAACGTTCGTGCCATTCGTCGAACACCGCTACCTTGTCTTCACCGTGACGCGCCAGGGACTTACGGACTTTATCGGCGCTGCGTTCCAAACCGAGCTTGGCCGGGTTTTTAGAGAAAAACAGGTCGGCGTAGGTGACAATCTGTTCCTCCAAGCTGATAGGTAACATGTCCCGCATCGGCAAGGGCAAGTCCTGGCGAAGGATCTCTTCGGCGCTGAGGCCAACGCCGATGTGCCGTTCGCAAACCAGGGCGTGACGCGGCAGGCCTTCCGCCTCGAGAATTTCACGCCCCTTGATGCCGTGGCAGAGGTAGGGAAGTTTGCCTTGGCAGCCAAGCTGCGGGACGGCGGTGAAAAAAATGCCGATATCGTGCAACAGGGCCGCCTCGCGGACGAATTTCACGTCAACGGTGGTGTCCGTCAGTCTGTTGGCGACGGCAACAGCTTTATTGGCTACCTGCTCGCTGTGCTGGAGCAGAATGCGGTAGCTGGTGCTTCCCGGTGAATAATGTTTTTCGAGCAGGGCAATGGGGTCCACAGAAGTCTGTATCTCCGATTATTAGATGCGAGAAGTTTATAGCCTGTTTTTTTATAGTATATTCGGAGAGTTATGGCCAGTTAAAATGTTTTTTACCGGTGGTCAGGAGGCTGTCTGGCTTGACGGGCCGAAACGAAAAATTGGCTGTTTGAGTCCAGATTTTCGAGAATTTGAGAGCGAATAGCAGGGCAATTTGGCGACAATTGTCGAGAATTTGGGCCGATCAGGCGATTTTGCAGTCGGCTCATGGTAAGCCCGACAGCCTCCTAGATATGGTGTCTGGCGACTAATGTTCTATACTCTGAACAAAGCCCCTGTTGTTTAAGGGGAGGGCTTAAGGGGGATGCTATGGAGCAGCAAGTTGTATTGCGTGGGCACCTGATCGATGATCAGATTCTGTCGCGGGTGCTTGATGCCATTGCCAAGTTGGGGGCTGAACACGAGATTGTACAGCTCACCGTTGGACGTACTCGGCAGGACCTAAGCGAGGCCCGGTTGCAAGTGACGGCGTTAAATTCCGAGGTGCTGAGCCGGGTGCTGGAAGGTATCGCCGCTCTGGGGGCTGAACCGGTGGAGTCTCGGCCCGCCCGTCTTGAACCGGCTCTGGCCGACGGGGTACTGCCGGAGTTTTTCTACGCCACCACCAATTTACCGACAGAGGTACTGATTGCCGGGCAGTGGCGGACTGTGATCGAAGAAGAGATGGATTTGGCCTTGGTGGTTGCTCCTGAATTGGACCGAGTCAGGGCTCTTCCGATGACTGCGGTAAAGGTTGGCGACCAAGTCGTGGTCGGCGAACAGGGAGTGCGGGTCAGCTACCCGCCCCGTGAATCGGGTGAGCATACCTTTCGTTTTATGAGCAGCGGGGTCTCGGCGGAAAAGCCCAAGGGCCCAATGTTGCAGCAGGTAGTCGCCGCCGTACGTCGCATTAAGCAGGCTGGAAAAAAGGTCTTGCTGGTCGGCGGCCCGGCCATCGTTCATACCGGGGCCGGCCCGGTTCTTGAGAAGCTGATTCGAAAGGGCTGGATTGATGTACTGTTTGCCGGCAATGCCCTGGCTACCCACGATATCGAGCAGGCGCTGTTCGGGACTTCATTGGGGGTTCCGGTGTGCGGTGACCGAGCAGGTCGATCGGGCCACGCTCATCACCTATGGGCCATCAATGCCATTCGCAAGGCCGGTTCCATCGAAGGGGCGGTTGCTTCCGGTCTCTTGCATAGGGGCATTATGCACGCTTGTGTAACCCATCGAGTACCATTTGTGCTGGCTGGTTCCATACGGGATGATGGTCCGCTGCCAGAGGTCATTACTGATGTGTTGGAGGCTCAAGGGATCATGCGTGAACAGCTGGCCGGGGTTGGTCTGGCTTTCATGGTCGGCACCACCCTGCATGCTATCGCCACCGGCAACCTGCTGTCGGCCCGGGTTTTTACCGTCTGTGTTGATATTAATCCTGGCGTGGTGACTAAATTGCGCGATCGCGGTAGCCGTCAGTCTCTTGGCATCGTTATGGATGCCGCTTCCTTTCTCGAGCAGTTAGCTCGAGGGTTGGATACCTAGGATTATCGGCTCAATGTTTGATCAAGCCAGTAATGATCTTTCGGGATTGTCTGTTTAATTAATGTTGATAGTTGGCCATTAAAACCGGCGGGTCGCGACCCGCCAGCCGCCCTACTTTTTGTCCAAGCCAACAAAAAGTAGGCAAAAAATGGCTGCCACTGCGTGGGGCGTTAATGTCACGGAGGGGAGAAGGCTAAAGAGTGTTGCAGCACACCATAGCATTGGTGGTTTCTTTGCACGCCTCCTCTTCCGACAATTGGTTGCTAAAATGATCGGTCCGTTTCTCTTGCAAAGGGGAGAACGAAGGGGCTGTTGGTTTTAAAACCCATAACGCATATGCAACACCTCTAAGGCACCCTCTGCCGACGGCTGCCTGTGCGCTGTTCCAATAGAAGGGGCGTCGCCAACGAAGTGTCTCTCTTTAATGCCGCAACAAAGGGCCACCGATTTAATAATCTTCGCGACAGAAGTCCGGCGACAGCCAATCTGTCCTTTCTTTGGATACTTTCTTTAGACTAGTAAAGAAAGTATCCCGGCTGGCCGGTCGGGACCGGCGAATTTGAAATTGTTTTTTTGCTCTGGGTTCGTAGTTTTTATCTCAGTAATGATCTTTGGGGCTTATAAGCCCAATCAATGTTGATAGTTGGCCATTAAAACCGGCGGGTCGCGGCCCGCCAGCCGCCCGACTTTTTGTCCAAGCCAACAAAAAGTAGGCAAAAAATGGCTGCCACTGCGTGGAGCATGCTGTCACGTTAGGTAAGGAGGTGGCTAATAACTCTTGAGCCATCCCACGAAGGCAGCAATTTCCTTGTGCGGTTCCTCTTCCAAGGCTTGATTGCTAAAACTATGGGTCCGGCTCTTTTCCCAATAGTGATCGAAGGGGCTGTTGGGTTTAAAAACCAACAACGCATTTGCAACATTGCTGCGTTTCCTTCTGCCGATGGCTGCCTGCATGAATGTTTAAATTATAGGTGCGCCGATGACGAAGTGGCTTGGATTCAATTTTGCGAGGTGGAGAAATTGATTTGCCGATTTCCGCGACAGAAGTCCGGCGACAGCCACGCCCTTTCTTTGGATACTTTCTTTGGGGCCAGTAAAGAAAGTATCCCGGTTGCCGGCCGGGACCGGCGAAGTTTAGTTTTTTTTATGGTTATAGGCCTGTGGTTTTTGACTTAACTCTGTTTCTATGCAGTCTTCTCAGGCAACGTCTTCAGAAACAACCAGGCACCGGGTAACAGAACTACGGCAAACAGTATCCCCATCAGACCAAAAGTTGGGCGCAAACCAAGATGGTCGGCGGACAGGCCCACCAGGGGACCGGTAACGATGAACAACAGGCGAAAGGTCAGGCTGTGTAAAGACAGAATGCTAGCGCGGTTGCTGCGGCGACTGGCTCGCTGCAGATGGTTGCGCATAATGGGTCCCTGCAGGCCGCGCATGGCGGTTAACAGGTAGTAGAAGAGAAAACCCCATACCCCTGCAGTGAAGCTCAATCCGGCATAGCCTACTATGATAAGGACAATAAACAGAGCCGCCATGCCCCGGTGTCCCCAGGCGAAATGCAGGCGCTGACTGATTAGCGAACAGAGAGCAATGGTCAGATTGGCCCCCGCCCATACGGGGCCGAACCAGGCGATGGGTACTCCGGTCTGCTGCATGTAGGGCTGAATCAGCCAGACTGTGTAAAATGAGGCGATGCCGAGGATGGTGCCGAACAGGATGGTGGCCCGTACATGGCGGTTTTCGAGAAAAGCGTAACGGCAGGTATGCAGGGCCTCGGTCAGGTGGGAATGGATCGCTGGGCCGCTTTCCGCTTCGGGCTCTGGCTCGACCAGGGTCAGGCAGAGGCCGAGACCGAGTATCCAAAGGCCGATCTGACCAACAAAGGGCAGCAGAGGCCAGGCGGCATACATAACCCCGGCAAACAGAGCACCGGCGGCCTCGCCGGTCTGGGCGCAGCCGGTCATGCGCCCATCAAAGCGGGCATAGTGCTCTTCCTGCCCCTGGGCGCGCAGGGTCTCAAAGAGCAGAGCGCTGTCCGAACCGCTGATGAAGGCCCAGGCACCGCCGAGAATGATTTCGGCCAGCAGTACTCCGGTAAAGGAATCGGCCAGGGTGTAGAGGCTCCAGCCGCCGATGGCCAGCAGGCAGGCCAGAATCAGCGCAGTGCGGTAGCCCAAACGATCGCTCAGATAGCCTGAAGGATATTCAAAAATGACACTGGCGATCGAAAAGATCGCCTGCAGCAGCAAAATGTCGGTCAGGGTGAGACCGATTTGGTCCTTCCAGAACAAAGTGATGATCGCCATCGGAAAGAGGGTCATCTTGAGGAAGGAAAAGATGTACAGCTTGGTTATGTTTTTCTGCAGCGGCATGGCGTCGACGTTCCTGGAAATAACTCTACTATAAATAAGTCGAAAAAGCCGGGCGGCGGTTATCTGGCCGGCTGTCGTTAGGATACCAACTCCGGGGTGGTATTGCTACTCTGTACGGTGGCCCCTGCCTGAGTAACTTTTCATTCTATTGTTGCCTTGGTAGGGCTGTGCTATGGTTCGGTTTGCGACGAATTGAGTGGACAAGATACCGAGGCTCGATTCTAACGCTTAGTCTTACAATATAAAGTAAAATTCCTGCGAATTGATTTTTTGCGACTTTGCTTGAGGTAGGGTTCCCTCTTTTGTTTTTGTTGTGAGGACTCTGCTTCTTTGGGGGATTGCGGGTGGCCAAGCCGGTCGGATTACGTACCGAAATTATTTTTCATATCACCCTGTTGCTGGGGGCGGCTCTGCTGTTCGGCGGTTTTTTGATGCTCAAGGTGACCGAGCGGGAGTTGTTGAATCAACGGCTGACTAATCTGATGGCGACCATGGAAGTCATGGCTCTCTCCGTCGGGGACACTCTAGCCTTGGAGAAACCCGAACCCAATCAGAAAAAGCGGGTTGCGCGCCTATTGCCCCTGTTGCCTGATGCCAGCGCCTTGGGAGTTTGGAAGCTCAAGGACAACACCTTGGTACCGCTCTATCGCCATTCGACGGATAATCGTTCACTGAGCTCCGGTCCTCGGCTGCAGGCTCTGCGTTTTATGGCCGAACCTCAGGAGCGCCTTGTCTATACTGGTATTTGGTTGGCTTGGGGGGAAGCTCCAGCCAGCTATTTCACTACGACTCTGCCCCTTCGACAACGGGGCAAGCTGGTCGGTGTTTTGCAGGCCCAGTTTTCTCTAGATGAAGTGGCCCACCGAGTCCGTTCCTCCCTGAAAATCTTGCTCCTGTATGTAGTGCTTTACGGGTTGGTTCTGTTTCTGTTTGGTCTCTACCTGCTCAATCGTAATGTGGTGCGCCCCATCGGCTTACTCTTGGCTACGACTAAGCGGGTGGCTGCCGGGGATCTCGATCAGCAGGTCAGTGAAGCAGGCCCCCGGGAAATTGCCTCTCTGGCCAGTTCATTCAATGCCATGGTCGCGGCCTTACGGGAAAGCCGCCAGTATAGCGAAGAGCATATTCGTTCTTTGCAGCGGGCCAACGAAGAGCTGCAGCAGACTCGCAGTGAATTGCTGCGCTCGGAAAAAATGGCGACCGTCGGTCATCTTGCAGCCGGCATGGCCCATGAGGTGGGCAACCCTTTGGCAGCGGTGGTCGGTTATCTGGCGTTGCTAAAAATGGAATTGCCTGCCGGTCGCCAGCAGGAGATTGCCGAACATGCCGCAGTAGAGGTAGAGCGTATTGACCGCTTGGTTCGCGAACTGCTCGATTATGCCAAGCCGGGCGAAGAACAGGCCGACAGCTTCGATCCGTTGACGGTTCTGCGGGAGGCTTTGGCGCTCCTCGACCATCAGGGGCTTTTTGCCAGGGTAAAGCTGGTCGATGCCTTGCCGCAACAATTACCCCGAGTGGTCATGATTCGCCATCGCCTGCTGCAGGTCTTTGTTAATCTGCTGGTCAACGCTCAAGATGCTCTGCCCGTCGAGGGTGAAATTCACTTGACCGGTGGTGAGGCCGATGATTCGGTCTGGCTCGGTTTAGCCGACAATGGAGCCGGTATCGCCAAGCAGGACCTGCCGCATATCTTTGATCCTTTCTTTACCACCAAGGCACCCGGTAAGGGGTGTGGTCTTGGATTGGCGGTTTGCTATCGAGTGCTTGAGGAAGCAAATGGGCGCATCGAGGTGCAGTCCGAAGCCGGGCGGGGTAGCATCTTTACCGTATATATGAAAAGGGAGAATGCCGGGCATGGGGGCTGAGAAGAAAAAAATTCTGGTCGTTGATGACGAAACCAGCGTGCGGCACAGGTTGCGCCTGGTTCTTGAATGAGCGAGCTACCGGGTGACCGAAGCCGGCAGCGGGACGGAAG
>JABXKU010000106.1 GCA_013619105.1 Desulfuromonadales bacterium | reverse complement strand
TATATAGGCCGTTTTTCAGTATTGCACTGAAAAGCGGCCTTTATTGTTTTGTTGAAGGTTCGGTTGCGCCTGACCTTGTTGGCTGAAAGAGGGGCAATAAGTCGGTGGGTTGGCACCGGGTGCGGATGCCGGTCGTGGTTGACAAAGAGCGGAATAAGAACTATTAAATGGGCCACTTCTAAGTGTGCCGACAAGGACATATTTAAAGGAGATAAGCCGTTGTTGAATCAAACCAAATCTTGGCTAGCGTTGCAGAAGCACTGGCAGAAGGTTTCTCCACTGCAGATGCGCCATCTGTTTGAGACGGAGCCCGATCGTTTCGAGCGCTTTTCCTTGTCTCTGGACGGTATCCTCTTTGATTTTTCAAAAAACCGTATCACCGACCAGACCCTGCCGCTGCTCTGTGCCCTGGCTAGGGAGGCGGGTTTGGAAGAAAAGCGCTCGGACATGTTCTCCGGGCAGCCGATCAATCGTACCGAGAATAGAGCGGTTATGCATGTTGCGTTGCGCAATCGCTCTTCCCGGTCGATGTCCGTAGCGGGGCAGGATGTCATGCCGCAGGTACGGCGGGTTCTGCAGCAAATGGGGCGTTTTTGCGCGCAGGTGCATAGCGGCGCTTGGCTCGGTTATAGCGGCCTGCCGATTCTTGATGTGGTCAACATCGGTATCGGCGGTTCGGATCTCGGTCCGTTGATGGTTACCGAGGCGCTCAAGCCCTATGCTCAAAAGGGGCTGCGGGTTCATTTCGTATCCAACGTCGATGCTTCCCATCTAACGGAAACCCTCAAAGGTCTCAACCCTGAAACGACTCTATTTCTCATCGCCTCCAAAACCTTTTCCACTCAGGAAACCTTGACTAATGCCCATTCGGCTCGCGATTGGTTGCTGCGCGCCGCCGGTGATGAACGGGCAGTCGCTAAACACTTTGTCGCGCTGTCCAGTCATGTCGAGCGGGTGCGTCAGTTCGGCATCGACCCGCAAAACATGTTCGAGCTTTGGGACTGGGTCGGCGGGCGTTACTCTCTGTGGTCGGCCATTGGTCTGTCCATTGCTCTGTATATCGGCATGGAACAGTTTGAAGAACTGTTGGCCGGAGCCCATCGGGTGGATGAGCATTTTCGCCAGGAGCCCTTGGAAAGCAACATCCCGGTGGTTATGGGATTGCTGGGCATCTGGTACACTAACTTTTTTGGGGCTGAAAGCCACGCCATTCTGCCCTATGACCAATATCTGCACCGTTTTCCCGCTTATCTGCAACAGGGAGATATGGAGAGTAATGGCAAAAGGGTCCGCTGCAATGGCCAACCGGTGCCATGGTCTACCGGTCCGGTTGTCTGGGGCGAACCGGGCACCAACGGTCAGCATGCCTTTTATCAACTGATTCATCAGGGAACACATCTGGTGCCGGCTGATTTTCTGGCGGCGGTGGAAAATCATAATCCCTTGGGCCGGCATCATGCGATCCTGCTCTCCAACTTCTTTGCTCAGCCCGAGGCTCTGATGAAGGGCCGTACCGAGCTGGAGGCCCGGCAAGAGATGCAGGCCGCCGGTCTTGAGGCCGGAGTTATTGAGCGACAGCTGCCCCATCGGCTGTTTCCCGGTAATCGACCGAGTAACTCGTTTTTGTACCGTAAGTTGACCCCGCGAACCCTTGGATCCCTGATTGCTCTTTATGAACATAAGATTTTTGTCCAGGGGGCCATCTGGGATATCAACTCCTTTGATCAGTGGGGGGTTGAATTGGGCAAGCAACTGGCGAGAACGATTTTGCCGGAACTTGAAGGCTCAGGAACGGTGAACGGTCACGATGCATCGACCAACGGCTTGATCAACTACTACAAAGAGCGCTGCGGTCGGCTTGGCGAATAGTGACCTGTAACCTATAGCCCTTTGCCGAGCTCACTTTTGTCGAAAGACGTTGCGCCGGGAAGCTTTGGCTCCACATGGGCAGCTGTGCTATAAATATTAGCGCCATTTCTCAGGCATGCTTTCGCTCCGAATGAAGATATTCGTTATTGCATAGCTTTTGACATGCGGCTAAAGGCTCGGCTGATAAGGGCCGATAAGGGTGTGCTATGGCGCAGACGGTTTTTCCCAAGGAGCAGTATCGATGAACAGGCCTTTGAATGTATTGATCGTCGAAGATTGCGAAGATGATGTGTTGCTGTTAAAGCGACATCTGCGCCAAGGGGGCTATTTACTGCATTGCTGTTCTGTAGATACGGCGTCGGCTTTGAACCAGGCTTTGTGCGAAGAGCGCTGGGATGTAGTGATTTCCGACTATTCGCTACCTTCCTTTACCGCGATTGATGTGCTTTTCATGCTGCAGAAAAAAGGTCTGGACCTGCCCTTTATCATCGTTTCCGGTGCCATTGGCGAAGAGACCGCCGTCTCGGCGATGAAGGCCGGCGCTCACGACTATGTCATGAAGGACAATCTTGCACGGTTGGTGCCCGCTATTGAGAGGGAGTTGCGCGAGGCGGTTACGCGTCAAAAGCGACGGGAGTCAGAAGAGGCCCTTAAAGAAAGCGAACAGGAAAACCGGGAGATGTCGCAGGAGTTTCGCGCTCTGCTGGACAATATCCCCGATTCTCTGACTTTGCTCGATCCAGCTATGCAGGTGGTCTGGTCCAACCTTAGCACCGCCAAGCTGTTGAACCGCAACCCGAAAGATCTGGCGAATCACCATTGCAGCGCCTTATGGCCCGAGTGCACCGCCCGTGGCGACGATTGTCCAGTGCGCAAATGTTTTAGCAGCTGTCAGGTAGAGAAGGGGGTCATCCGAACCGAAGATGAACGTACCTGGGGGGTGCGGGCGTTTCCGGTTTCCAATCGCCATGGCCAGGTCGTCAGTGTGATCAAGATGGCCAGTGATATCACCCAGCAAATTCAGTTGCGGGAAGAGGCCAGCCGGGCCGGTCAGTTGGCCTCCCTGGGCGAATTAGCTGCCGGGGTAGCTCATGAGATCAATAACCCCATCAACGGGATTATCAACTATGCCCAGATCCTGGCCGATCACTTCGCTGACGATGCGGATAACCAGGAGATCGTAGCGGAAATTATCGGCGAAGGAGAACGCGTCGCCAATATTGTCAAGAACCTGCTGGATTTTGCCAAGGCTCGGCCTGAGTTCAAAAATCCCGTGTCGATTGAAGATGTTCTGGCGGCTTCTCTGGCTCTGACCAAGTCACAGCTCAGCAGGGACGGTATCAAGTTGCTTGTCGATATGACTCCCGATCTGCCGCCGGTACTCGCCCACCTGCAGCAGGTTCAGCAGGTGGTACTTAATCTCATCAGCAATGCCCGTTATGCCCTGAACCAGAAATACCCCACTGCGGATCCAGAAAAAATCTTTCACATTGAATCGGAGACATGCTCGTCCCCAGAGGGGCTGTTTGTGCGGTTGTCCTTTCTCGATCGGGGTGTTGGCATTGCTCCGGAGGTCTTGCCCAAGGTTATGGACCCCTTCTATTCTACCAAGCCGAGTGGCGCCGGCACCGGCCTCGGCCTGAGTATCAGCCATGGGATCATCAAGGACCACGGCGGAGAGATCAGGGTTTTTAGCGAGCAGGGGCAATATACCCGAGTGGTGATCGACCTGCCGGCTGTTGCGCATGGCTGGCAGCTGGGTCAGCCAGAAGGACGTGGCGGTAGTAGATGAGACGAAGTGTTTTGATTCATGTTGGGTTGTTGTTTTTTGGCTTATTGATCTCTGGCGTCCATGAGGCCGATTCTGCCGCGGTCTTGACTGCGGGCATGGGGGGCTTTGCTCAGACACCGTTTTTTATGATTCTGTTCCTGGTGCTGCAAAGTCTGCTGATCCTCTATTTGTTGCCCCATGTTCGTCGGCAAAAGCAGATACAGAAAGCGCTTCAGGGCAGTGAAGAACGCTTTAAAGCTGCCGCTGCTGCCATCGGCGATGCCTTGGTGGCCATTGATGAGCAGAGCATGGTGGTGCTTTTTAATCCAGCGGCTGAACGGTTATTCGGCTATAGCCGGGGGCAGATGCTCGGACAGACCCTCGATTGTCTGCTGCCAAAGAGGTATCGGGGTCGGCACCGGGAGGCGTTGACGAACTATTTCTCCGGTGGCGCAAGTAGCCGGGTCTTTGGTTCCCCCCTGGAGTTGCCGGCTCTGTGTGCTGACGGCCGGGAAATCGTCGTCGAGCTTTCTCTGTCTCTGTTATCTGATGGTGACACCCGCACCGTGCTGGCATCTTTTCGGGATATCTCACAGCGCAAAGCGGATGAAGAAGCTTTACGGCAGAGCGAGGAGCGTTTTCGGGAATTGGCCGACCTGCTGCCCCAATCGGTCTTTGAAACCGATGGGCAGGGCAAGGTAACCTTTGCCAACCGCATGGCCCTGCAGGTTGCCGGCTGGAGCACTGAAGATCTGGCCCGGCAGCCATCAATGATGGATATCCTCTGCCCTGAAGACCGGCAGCGGGCGGTATCCAATATCCAAAGGGTGCTGCTCGGCGAGTTGTTGGTTAACGAGGAGTACGCCCTGCAGCAAGGCGATGGAAAGCCGCCCCTAACTGTGGTCGTGGCGGCGGCGCCTATTGTTCGCCGTGGGCAGACGGTCGGCATGCGGGGTATCGCGGTCGATGTCAGCGAGCGCCTTGCTGTGGAACAGGTCGCCCAGGAAAACAGTGAAAAATTCAAGCGCCTTTACCAGGAATACCAGGCACTGCTCGATCATATTCCCGATGCCATAACCCTTTACACGCCTGAACTGACCGTGGTGCGCAGCAATAAGGGGGCAGCCCGGCTCCTCGGCCTGCCGGTAACTGAATTGCCCGGTACCCATTGCAGCGCCCTGTGGGTCGGCTGCTCGGCGGCCGGTGAACACTGCCCCGTGGAGCGCTGTTTTAGATCGGGTCAAGTCGAGCAGGCTTTTACCAAGACCGATGATGGCCGATCCTGGCATGTGCGGGCTTATCCCGTCTGCAACAAGGATGGCGAGCGGATTAATGTCATTTCTCTATCGAGCGATGTCACCCGCCAGCGGCAGCTCGAACAGGAGGCCAGCCGGGCCAACCATTTGGCGTCGCTGGGCGAACTGGCTGCCGGGGTGGCCCATGAAATCAACAATCCTATCAATGGCATTATCAATTATGCCCAGATTCTGGCCGATGATCTTCAGATCTGCGAAGACAATCGGGAGGTACTGCGCGGTATTACTGAGGAAGGGGAGCGCATCGCCAATATCGTTTACAATCTGCTCTCCTTTGCTCGTGACCGGCATGAGACGAAGACACCGGTCAGACCGGGGGAGGTTCTGTTAGCGGCTCTGGCACTAACCGAATCGCAATTGCGTAAAGACATGATCCTGTTGGACGTCAATGTTGACCCCGGCTTGCCCCTGGTCAATGCACACTTTCAACAGCTGCAGCAGGTCATTTTAAACATCATCAGCAATGCCCGCTATGCCCTCAATCAGCGTTATCCCGAAGGCCATGAGGGGAAGACCTTTGTCATCAGCTCCGAGATTGTTCAAGACGCTGGGGAGGCTCGAGTAATGTTGGTGTTTCACGATGGGGGCACTGGCATTCCGGCCGATCAAGTGCCCAAGATTCTAGATCCATTTTATACGACCAAGCCGAGTGGAGCCGGCACCGGGCTCGGCCTGAGCATCAGCCATGGCATCATCGAAGACCATGGTGGTCGGCTCGATATCGACAGTGTTGAGGGCTGCTATACCAAGGTCACCATCGAATTGCCCATTGCCAAAGGAAACGAATTGTTATGAAGCCTAAGATGCTGGTCATCGACGACGAAAAAAGCCTGCGGTTCACTTTTCAACGTTTTCTCTCGGATGAAGGTTACGAGGTGGAAACGGCTGCAGATTATGATGAGGCTTTGCAACGTATAGATCAGGGCTCTTATGATGTGGTCTTCAGCGATATTCTGTTGGGTGACAAGACCGGCATCGATGTGTTGCGGGTCATCAAAGAGAAGACTCCCCTGTGTCCAGTGATTATGGTAACCGGCTATCCCAATATCGAGACGGCATCCGAGGCGCTGCGTCTCGGCGCTTTCGATTATATTTCCAAGCCGGTGGTGAAGAAGGATCTGTTACAGGTGGCCCGTGCCGCCCTTAAGTACCGGCAGATCGCTGAGGAGAACGAACGTAATCGCATTAATCTGGAAGCGGTCTTTCGCAGTGTGCGCGATGTCCTGATTATCGTTGATAAGCAGGGCCTGGTCCAGCGTGTCAATGAGGCGACCCGGCGGATTTTCCAGCTTGACGACAAGGCGCAGGGACAGCCTTATGCGCAGGTCTTGCCTCACTGTTCCGGGCAGGTTAGTGGTTTACTGAAGAAAACCCTGGAGACGGGCCAGTCGGGGCAGCTCAATCGCATTGAATGTGGACACGCTCAAAACAGTCGTCAGGTGCTGACCCTTTTAACCTCGCCACTTATCGATAGCGGCGGCGCAGCTATTGGCGCCGTACTGGTGGCGCGTGACGAAACCCGTCTCGATAAACTGGAACGGACCCTGCGTAAACGTCACAATTTTCATAAGATGGTCGGTGCCAGCAATAAAATGCAGGAACTGTACAGTCTGCTCGATGACCTCGCTGATGTCCCCTCTACGGTGCTGATTAGCGGTGAGAGCGGCACCGGCAAGGAGTTGGTGGCTGAAGCTCTGCACAAAGCCGGGGTGCGGCGCAATAAACCGCTGGTTAAGGTCAATTGCGCAGCTCTCTCCGATACTCTGCTCGAGAGCGAGCTGTTCGGCCATGTGCGAGGCTCCTTTACCGGGGCGGTGAAGGATCGTATCGGTCGCTTTCAGAGGGCGGAAGGTGGCACCATATTTCTTGATGAGATTGGCGATATTTCCTACAAGGTTCAATTGCAGCTGTTGCGGGTGTTGCAGGAGCGGGAGATTGAGCGTATCGGCGAATCGATGCCGATCAAGGTCGATATTCGAATCGTCGCAGCGACTAATCGCAATCTGGCTGAGATGGTCCGCGAGGGTTCCTTTCGTGAAGACCTCTATTACCGGCTTAAGGTGATTACCATCGAATTGCCGCCCCTTCGCGAGCGCAAGGACGATATCCCTCTGCTGTTGGAGCACATGATCGATAAGTTGAACGGTACCATGGGCAAGGAGATAACCGGAATTTCGCAAGAGGTGGCGGACTGCTTTCAAAAGTACAATTGGCCAGGCAATATCCGTGAATTGGAACATGCTATGGAGTATGCTTTTGTCCGTTGCCGGCAGCCGGTTGTCGCCCTCGGGCATTTGCCGGGAGATTTGCTAGCCACCAACGAGCAGAATTCAGCAGCTCCAGTCCCGGTCGGTGAAGAGGATGAGAGGCAGTTGATCTGCAGCGCATTGGAAAAGACTGCCTGGAACAAAGCCAAGGCTGCGCGATTACTGGGTATTGACCGCAAAACTCTTTATCGCAAACTGGCCAAGTATGAGATCGACGTTTAACTCGAGACTTCGGGGCGCCCTTTATCTTAAGCGCGCGCCCCGTTGGGTAAAGCGTGTGCCAGTTGTTGAAAAAACTGACCGGACTCTCTCCTTCCCCTGCACAATCATTCCCCCCCCCCCATCTTTAACAATCTGAAGTGTGGCGTGCCCCATAAGTG
>JABXKU010000105.1 GCA_013619105.1 Desulfuromonadales bacterium | reverse complement strand
CAATAATGTACGCAAATCATGCGGCAACATACTGCATAATTTGCGTACATTATTGACGAGATAAACGGGGATTTCTTACCGACTTAGCCACACATCACTTATTTAAAAATGATGTCTTTGCAAAACCTCATAGGATAGGTAAGCAAAAAGTTCGCCCTACAAAGCCTGGCATTTTTTCAGGGGCGAAGGCCTACATCTAGCCTTTCGATGTTCTAAAAAAACGCCGCAATACCGTAGGGCGAACTTTTTACGACGCCATCAAAATTAAAACAGCCCCCCGGCTTTGCCGGGGGGCTGTTTTAATAAAGCAAATTCAAACGCTGAAGGTCAGTCAAAAAGCCCCTTCCACCAGACATAAAACCAGTTATGATCTGGTGCGTTTGGATCAAGGCCTATGGCTCCCGCACCAGTACTGTCACTGTCGTCGCTGGCTGAGGTACTCCCGACAGAGACGAGGAGCTTTTGGGTGTTCTCTCTGATAATGATAACCGGTTTAGAAGCGATGCCCCCGCCAATTGCTGTTTTCGCATCATCACTGCCGTCGCCATCCATGTCGGTCCCAGCTTGCCCAGACTTATATTGAATGGAGTAGATATAAGAATCACCACCGGCTACACAAGCTGCCCCGCTGGGATAAAAGGTAGTTATGTAAAAAACCTTATAATAAAGCAGTCCCTCTGCCAGCACTTTTTCTCCAGCAACAAGGGGATAGTAAAAACCAAGATCACCTGTGCCGCTACCGTCGACATCTGCGGTAGGCACATCAAGATTGGCATTGTAAGTACTGGCATCGACAAAATAGGTTTCGGTAAGCCCTGTGTCGGTGTGATTATCACGAACGGCAAAGATCCGATCCATAGAGTCGCTACTACAGGGATCTGTACGGTCACCAGTGCCGGTCAACACCAGATCATAGCCGAACTCTAATGCCACCTCAGGCGCATAGAAGAAAGGACGGCGTTCATCGGCTATTCCATCCGAATCGTTGTCAACATTATCGACACAGCTCGATTCATCGCAGCCAGCCTGGAAAAGAACCTGGGCTTCCCAATCGTTGATATTTTCATTGGTGGCAGGGAAGGTCAGCGCCGTTCCTCCGCTGTCGGCAAACTTCCCTATTCGCCACATCTGGCCCCCGACATCCCCTACATAGGCTTTGTCGATGAACCCGTTGCCATCAATATCGACGACGGTAATATTGGAAGGAATACTGTAGTCCATGCTACCGGAGGTCACTCCAACCGAATTTCTGAATTCTTTGACCAAGGTGCCATCCTGAACATTGATGACATAAATAACTTTTCCGGCCGAGCTATCGGAGGTGTAGCCGCCACCAACAAAGATCACATCGGTGCCGGTGGTGTCAGCAGCAGATGTTTTCACTTTGGCAAAAATCGGCTCAGCCCATGTATTTCCAAGATTAGTAAAGGAACCTGAAGCCGACGAAATGGACCAGAGCCTTTTAGGAGAATCGGGATAGGTGATATCTAGGGCATGATAGTAGTCGCCCCCATCCCGCTCGCCAAAAACCATGATGACCTGATCGTCGTCCGCTGCATCGAACACCCCATCACCGTCAACGTCATCGATATAGCCATCGCCATCCAGATCCTTAACAAAAACCTTCATGCTTGAATCGATGTAGTAAACGTGCCCCACACCCTCGACAATCTCTTTTAGCCGCGGCAACTGGTTAGAAGGGATAAAGCCCCAAACCTCTGTGCCATCGGCGTCATTGACGGCATGTACCATGCCGTCATTGCCGCCGTAGAATACGCGGGCGAAAGCAGTTGTCAAAGTACTACCACCTAGCTGATAGATAAACTCCTTGACAGCCGGCTCGCTGTGCAACGCATCCCCTGTGATCAACGCCCTATTTTCAGTGATATCGCTGTCACTGTCTTCATCATAGACATCAGCACCACGAATGTAGTTGATAATATTGGCGGCACCGGAAGCAGGGGTGCCGAGCGCAGCATCGGTCAAACTGGCGTTTGCTGTGCTGAATCCGTTGTCTGCAGCGGTAAGGTCGGCATCGGTACCGAAGTAGGTATAGATATTTCTGGAAGTGTTAGCAATTCCGTTGCTAGCTGTCGTATCAGCCCAATCCTTGGTCTGCCAATAAGGTTCGGCTTCTTCGCGCATGGCGCCATTGGGATAGGTAGCCAGATAACCATCCTCGTCGACAATCTCGTTGGGTGTGGTCACATGGGCACTGGGTGACAAACCAAACTTGGTAACATTACCTTCCCAGAAGTTACTTTCATCCAGGGGGGTAAAAAATGAAAGGTAGATCTTATCGCCGCTGGTGGTTCGAGTAACCGGCACTACAGGGGCGGTAAAGGTCGAGGTGTTTTCGAGAATACTGGTCATGGCCGCCATTAACTGAGCAGCAAGTTCATCGGCTGAAGCGGCCTGAAAATGGTATTTGCCATATTCAGGGTCGGTCGTGTCATAAAGGTTATTATTGCCGTTACCGTTATTGGAGGTGTTTGTTAAAAAAGCCTGGGTAGCAGCAGTACCGGCAAGACCAACCGAGTAGGTCATGACATTCTGAAAGCCAGCCTGATAATCGACAATATCATTTTCATAAAGTCCGGTAGCAATATCATCCAGCAAAGTGGAACCATTTAAATTGAGTGGAACAGCTGAAACAGTTGCGTCAATCTTGATGTTGCCTTCACCGATGCCGCCGGAGTCGTCGCCATCATAGTCGTGATCAGCCAACTCATCGGCAGCTTCCAGCCAGGTAAAATCGGGGTCCTGGTCTTCGGAGGAAACACCAGAAGAGACGACAATAACAAAATTTTGCTGACAATATTCGCCCACAACACCAGAAGACGGTGACCCGAAATAATCGCCGATATCGGCCAACCCTTCGGCCAAAGGCGAGTAGGTAACCGTACCCATGTTATTAACATTGTTAATAAATGCCGAATCCAAAGTACTGTTTGCAGGAACTACATCTACCGTATTGACGACGAAAGACAGGGGC
This sequence comes from Desulfuromonadales bacterium, assembly GCA_013619105.1. GTDB lineage: Bacteria > Desulfobacterota > Desulfuromonadia > Desulfuromonadales > Syntrophotaleaceae > Syntrophotalea_A. Next base: position 4,660 of record JABXKU010000105.1, on the reverse strand, counting down.
TGAGCCTGAGACCCACCACTTGTGTTAGTGAAATAATAGATACCAAACTGGGCCTCATTGGCGGTCTGTTTAGCCACCGAAAAAATTGCCTGCTTGGCCTGATAAAAATTGCTGTAGGCGGGCAGATCAGAGCCGTCGTCTGGATAAGCTCCAAAAAATATCCAGTTGAGATAGTTCTGGGTATACCGGAAAAGCGCTGCATTATCCTTGACTCCGCTAGCATCGACGGCTGCCGAGGGTTCTCCTGGCAGCGTGATTGTACGACCGTTGATTGTCCAGATCGGGTCTCTACCGGCCCCGTTGGCCATGAGATCGAGGATACTGTCGTCCAAATTCAAATCAGTGCCGATTCCCTGAATGTAATATTTGCCGCCGGCAATATCGATGCTATAGCCACCCGCATTGAAAAACCCATTGACGCCTTCGTTTTCTGTCACGACCGAAGGCGTGTTATCAACCGTACTATCGTAGTCAGCGTGCGTGATGATATGCTCCATCTGGGCGCCGTTATCGAGAAGCAGCACCACGTTGGGAGGGACATCGTCAGAAAGATTAAAGATACAGGTATCATCGGCCATTAATTGGCTAGGAGCCAAAAGCAGAAACATCAGGAAGGTCGCTGATAATTTCGACAGATTTTTTTTCATAGTCCGTTTATCCTTTCCTAATTGAAATCAAAGACCGATGCGATAGCCCTTGGCTGCAACATCGCAAGTCGCGTTGCCAGAGCTGTTCCCGGAGGAATCAATCTCATAAATATGAAATTTTGTTTTCCCCGTAGCAGAAAAACCAGATCCCCGAGCGAAAGAACCTCCGGTGGTACCAGTTACGTATGTTGCGGTTACAGCAAAAGAGAGATCGTTGGTTGGTGTCTGAGACTCGGTCACGGGCGCTGCAGGATCGATATTGCTGTCGCCGTAAAGACTGGATTTGGAAACCGCATAGGAAATACCGGCATCTGCGGAACTAAAGGCTTTTTTGGTCAGCGTGTCATTGGTGGTGATTTTCAATTCGATCTCGGTGGTTCTACTGGCAGCCAAACCGATGACGGTGAGGATCAACATCACCAGTAGAGTGAAAATCAAAATGGAACCGTTCTCACTCTCTAATCTATTAGTAGGTCTATCTGTAGTCATACCTTTACTCCCCCAACAGCATTAATCAGCAACACTTACGATTCCATCCAGAGTCAGCCGCTTGACGGTGGGTTGGCTCCGTCTGACAATCACTCGGATAGTTTTGCAGTTGCTGACGGGCGAATCCTCAGCAACATTCCAAAAAACGTCATACTGCGGTCCCATCATAACAATCCCCGTTTCCGAGCCATCAGCGTTGGCATCCTCGTTGTCGAAACCCGCCGTACCAAATCCGGCATCGCCACTTGCATCCTTATCCGTCAGGTCTGCATGCGAATAGGGAAGGCTCTTTAACTCTTCAAGCTTAGCTTCGGCCAAAGTGGCCGCCCCCGTAACACTCCTTGCTATTGTATTGCCGGACATGGAAACAATTTGCATCTTTGCCAACGCCAACGCCCCGATGGCAAAAATAGAAATGGCAATCAACACCTCTATTAGAGAGAACCCTTTAGTATTCTGAATCTTCATAACTTAAAGCCCCAGGTTTCTGCACTTAATGGTAGTGGTTAACAGACGATGTCGTTTATTGTCGCCGGGAGAAATCACATTCTCACCAACCACAAAGGAAGAACTTTCGCTAAACGACTGACTCTCATGGCCCGTCTCCGCCAGCAACCACACGCGAACCGCACGGACATCCTCGGGAACAGCTACAATCCCAGTGTCATTACCATCCAGCACACCACTGTTGTCTGTGTCGTCAGCGACGGTGATAAAACCGTCATCATTGGTGTCTAGATCAAACCAGTTACCGCCGTTAGGAACAGCCCAAATGGTATTGCCACCATCGGTATCCAGGTCCCCATCACCATCGGCGTCGATAGCGAAAGCGAACCCCAAAGCCGTAATACCCTCAGCTATCGCAGCCCCGTTTCGCTCTAGGTTGCTAGCATCAACGGGACGCGCATAGGTGATGGTTTCGAGCACACCATCCTCGTCAAAGTCCATTGTGAATTCAAGCCTATCGCTATCGGTGCCGGCCGCTATGATTCCTGCAGCGGTATCTGCATCGCCTGCAAAACCGGCCATGCGAATTTCCTGGACCATGATGTCGAAACCGGATCGAAGGTTTTGCTGCATCGCGACGACCTCGTCCTGATCCAAATACACTCTCTGGTTCGTAATCAACAAATTCGACATGGCAATGCCCACGATACCAACAATGGCCAATGCCACCAGAACCTCAATAAGGGTAAAACCTGCGCTTTGTTTTTTAAAATGCCTCATGTTTCCCTCTAAAAACATTTAGTTGATCCGCAACCGTCCACTAGGAACCACGACTACCTGCTTTTTCCCTGCAATATCATTTTTCAAATTGACCTTGCGATCATCAGCCAATAGCACTCCCCCAGGCTCCCTAGGAAAACCTCGCGAATTAAACGCTACTGCACGCTTGCTAACAGCGTTATTAATAAAGGTTACCCCTCCCGCATCAGCATCAATTGAAATCGAATCATCGAAATTCACACGTGCCAGAATTGCCTCGCCGGAGTCGTAAACCCAATCTTCGTCACTGTCAACAAATGCCACGTAATCGTAAGTATCCCCATTGATAGGCTGGCTGAAAGTCATGACGCAATTCACTTTCCGCTTTACCGCCTCCAGGCGAATCAATTGCAAAGTCGAGGTGATATCCCTTGCCGCGCCACGCAAGCGATATCGCGCGGCAAAATCTTTCATCATTGGCGCGGCAACTGCCGAACCGATTGCAATGATCGCGAGGACTATAAGCACCTCAATCAGGGTAAATCCCTTATCCGACCCCATGCTTTCCTTCATGTCTATTTCCTAATTAGTTTTATTTTTCAAATACTTGCGATCCAGTATCCTAGTCTAAAGCAAAAACCGGTCCATGCTAGTACACACAGCTAACTATTTGAAAATAAACTAACCGAAACAGTGAACAGCGATAATCAGCAAAAATTGGCACCACGCATAATGCATTTTTTGCATACCCAATCATCACTTTGAACCACAAAAAAAGCGGAACCCTAAGGTTCCGCCTGTACGATTCATTAATATAAGCTGCAAAAGGGTTAGTGATTCAACCTTCCACGGAGCTTGATTGGCCAGCCAACACAGCTGCTGCGACTATTCGATGCCATACTCTTTAATCTTATAGAGCAGCTTACGCAGACTTATTTCCAGTACCTTCGCCGCTTGGGTGCGGTTGCCCTCCGTTGCCGCCAATGCCTTATTGATATATTCTTTCTCCAACCTCAAAGCGGCCTGTTTGAGTGAAAAACTTTGGTCCCCACCCCTATTTTTGCGGCGAATCTCTCCCGGCAACGCCTCGATATCGAGCACATCGCCACTGCAGAAAATCATGGTTCTTTCCACAAAGTTGGCAAGCTCACGTACATTGCCGGGCCAGGAATAACCGCTCAGGCTCTCAGCCACAGCCGAAGTAATCTCCGGAGCAGGGCGACCTTCTTTTGCCGCTATGTCACTGGCAAAATGCTTCGCCAACAGTGGAATATCCTCCCGCCTCTCCCTGAGCGGCGGGAGGTGCATCTCCACTACCGCCAAACGGAAAAAAAGGTCGTCCCGAAAACCGCCATTGGCTACCAGTTCCCGCAAATCACGAGCGGTGGCAGCCAACACCCGAACGGCGACCTTACGGGATTTGGTTTCACCGACACGGCGCACCTCCCCTTCTTGCAAAACCCGCAGCAGCTTCGGTTGCAAGTCCAGGGGAAATTCGCCGATTTCATCGAGGAATAGTGTGCCGCCAGAAGCCTCTTCAAAAAGTCCAGCCTTCTGTTGCACCGCACCGGTAAAGGCACCCCGAGCGTGGCCAAACAGCTCGCTCTCAACCAGGGACGGAGCGATGGCCCCGCAGTTGACCGCAACAAAGGGCTTTTTGCTTCGAGCACTTTGCCGGTGCAGAGCCCGCGCTACCAATTCTTTGCCCGTGCCGGTTTCGCCGGTAATCAGCACCGAACTGTTGGTTTCAGCGACCCGCGACACTAGGTCCAACAAACGTTCCATCACGTTGCTGCGATAGACGATGGAATGGTTATCTTTTTTTTTGGAGAGTTGCTGGCGTAACCTTACGTTCTCTCGCTGCAGGCGAATCCTCTCCTCGGCTTTTCGCAAGGCAAGAATCACCTCGTCGGGCTTAAAGGGTTTGGAAATATAATCGTAGGCTCCATGCTTAAGACATTCTACGGCGGTATCGATAGAACCATAAGCGCTCATCATGACCACCATACCTTCGACGCCTAGCTGTTTGATTTGACGCAATAAGTCGAGACCATCCAGTTCAGGCATGCGGATATCGCTCAGGATGATGTCGAATGGTTCGTCCTGTAGCAGCCGCAGGGCTTCCGTTCCGCTGCCGGCTTCGGTCACCCGGTAGCTCGCTCCTTCCAGAACCAGGCGCAACATGTGCCGCACGCTGGTTTCGTCATCAACGATCAGAATTTTTTTCTTCTCAGACCCCATGCCCGGCATCCTCCCTTTTCATATATACGGTAAAGACGCTGCCCTGCCCGGCTTCGGACTGCACCTCGATGCGCCCA
>JABXKU010000104.1 GCA_013619105.1 Desulfuromonadales bacterium | reverse complement strand
AGCTATCCCGGCACCGTGGCGCGGGTGGCTCAATTCGGAGCCTTTGTTACCCTCGAAGACGGCATCGATGGCCTGCTGCACATCTCCCGCCTTGGCGGCGGACGACGTCTAAAACACGCTCAGGAGGTTGTCAAGACCGGGCAGGCGCTGACCGTCACCATCGAAAAAATCGATTTGGATCAACGCCGTATTTCCTTGGTTCCAGTAGCTGGCGAGGGCCAGGACGTCGAAGCGGGCGAAAGCGCATCCAGCCGAAGCACCTACGAGGACGCCCCGACGGGCGGTGGCTCCATGGGCACCCTCGGTGATATACTCAAGGCAAAATTGGCGAAGCAGAAAAAAGGCTAAAGGGAAGCAATTGCTAACCATCGTCAGGCAAGGTGAATCGAGCATTGAGAATGGCTGAGGTAAAAAACTATTGAGTCGCAAACCATACAAAGCCGCCGGTCGTAGCAAATCATCCCGCGCTGGAGACACACCAGGGCGCCAAGGGATGATTGTTGCCCATCTCGGGGTAGCCGTAGAGGTGCTTTTTGCTGACGGTGAGCGGCACCCGGTGCGGGTTAAGCGCAGCTCTGGCCATGTGGTTGGTGATTCGGTATTGGTTCGTGGCGAGGTTTTGGAGCGTCTGCCCCGAACGACCGAATTGCGCCGTCGCGATGGCCGGGGTGCGGTACATTTGGTGGGCGCTAACCTTGATGTGCTCGGCGTGATGGTTTCTCCGCGGCCCCTGCCACCGGCCGGCTTTGTCGATCGCGCCATCGTGGCGGCCCGAGCCGCCGGTCTTAAGCCCCTGCTCATCGTTAACAAAGAGGATCTGCCAGGTGCCGCTGAGCTCACCGCTGAGCTGCGGGCTCTCTATGGTGCGTCGTTGCCGGTCTTTACCCTTAGCGCTAAGGCAGGTGTCGGCCTGGAGCTCTTGCGCCAGTTTATGGCTGAAGGCCACCGAGGAGCTTTTGTCGGCACCACCGGGGTCGGCAAAAGTTCCCTGCTTAACGCTCTCTGTCCCGATCTCGCTCTGACCGTCGGTGAGCTGAACGAGGACCGCGGCGTCGGCCGTCATACCACGACGGTGGCCACCCTGCATGCTCTAGACGGTGGTGGCGAGCTGGTCGATACTCCCGGGTTTCGCGATTTCGGTCTGGTCGATATTGTCGTCGAAGAGTTGATTGTGCATTTCCCCGGTTTCGAGCAGGCCATGATGGCTCGTTGCCGTTTTCGCGATTGTCGTCACCGGGCCGAGCCTGGCTGTGCCGTGACCGCTCTGGTGGAAAAAGGCGCTCTGTCCGAGGAGCGTTATCGGGCCTACCTCGATCTGCTGGCTGAGATCGAAGCAGCGCAGGATGAGAAACGCCGTAGGGAATGGAAAAGCTGATTATTCTTACACCAAGATCATCCCCCTTGGTCCCCTTCCTAGTATCGTATAAAGCCTTGATGACCTGAAAACCAATATCGCACAAAATATAAGACGGCCCAACCTAAGAGAAATAGGTTGGGCCGTTCGATGTTTGGCGAAAATCAAGCCAAACGTTTCCTCTTGCCTTAAAGCAACTATGTCCCTATATCCCTGCTTAGACCGCCATATCGCTCCACATGGCAGGCCACTTCTGGCCTCAGGGCAGAGGCGCATTCTCGGATTGCTGATCGGGTCGAAAGATTACGGAGAGAGCTTGGAATGGTAGAAAGCGAAGCCTGATACCGAAGCCTTCCTGGTTTTGATTTTATCTTCCTCCAAGGCCAATTTTAGGCCGACATCTGGGTTTCCTTGAATATCCTGCGAATTGAGAAAGAGCCGCCAATACCCACGACGATCGGCCTAATGGAAAACATAACCAAAATATGCTAAAAAGACTTGCGCGTAAGAGCTGTCAATCGTATTACTAGCGTGTAAATTTTTTTGGTGAGAGTGTGCGCTTCTATAAACCTCTACTTTCGAGATTTTGAATATGATTGAACCTTTTAAGATGGGCTACACCGTCCTGGGCGGGCTTGGGCTTTTTATTCTTGGAATGAAATACCTGTCGGAAAGTCTGCAGATTCTTTCGGGCGGGCTGATCCAAAAAGCGATCTCTTGTGTTACCACCAATCGTTTCTTAGCGGTATTGGCTGGTTTGAGCGTTACCGCCTTTGTCCAATCCTCGTCGATCACCACCGTTATGGTCGTCGGAATGACCAACGCCGGCCTAATGCAGCTTAGTCAGGCCATCGGGGTCATTTTAGGTGCTAACATCGGCACCACCATCACCGGCTGGATTCTTGCCGTCCATATCGGCAAGTTCGGCCTGTTGCTGGTTGGCGTCGGCATCTTTCCGATGCTGTTTGTAAAAAATGAGCGTATTTCGGGAATCGCCAAGGTATTAGTCGCCCTGGGGATGATTTTTTTCGGCCTGGAGATCATGAGCGGGGCCTTTAAGCCGCTACGTAATGCCGAGGGCTTCAGGAACCTGATGCTCCTTCTCGATGCCCAATCGCTGCCGAGCCTTCTCGGCTGCGCCGCCATCGGCTGTCTGATGACCATGGTCATCCAGAGCAGTTCGGCGATGCTAGGCATCACCATCGCCCTTGCCTCGACGGGCGCCATACCGATGCCGACCGCCGTCGCCTTGGTCTTGGGGGAGAATATCGGCACGACGATCACCGCCCAGCTTGCTGCTCTCGGCAGCACCGTCACCGCAAGGCGGGCCGCTATGGCTCACAGCGTGTTCAACGTTGCTGGTGTACTCATTATCATTTCGCTCTTTACCCCCTTCATCGGCTTGGTCGAGAGACTTGTGCCCGGTGCGGCCGATTACGTTAACAGTCAAGGGGGCCGGCCCTACGTTGCAGCCCATATTGCCTTCGGCCACTCTTTTTTCAATATTTCGGCGACCCTTATTATGTTGCCCTTTCTACAGTACCTGGAAAGGTTGGTCGTAAAAATCATACCTGACACCGGAGAGGTGGGAAAAGGGCCATTCAAGTATATCGGCCCGCCCGGCAGCATGCCGGTGGCCATGGGCGTTTCGATGGTCCACGAGGAACTCAGACGGATGCAGGACGAAGTCCACGAAGTTCTGCACGATGTCGGCAGTCAGCTGCAGCCCGACCTAAAGGGGCGGGCGCGTTTTTTCCAGAAAATCAAAGAGATCGAGGAAGAGACGGATGTCATGCAGAAAGAAATCACGACTTTCACCGTCTCTCTGATGCAGGCTGGCCAGGCCAGCCTGGAACAAACGGATCGGGCTTATGCTTACATTCGCGCCGCTGATGAGCTTGAATCGATAGCGGACTATGCGACCTCCGTCAGCTCCTATTTGAAGCGGCTTGAAAAGAACGAGCTCGATTTCAGCGAAGACGCCTGGGATAACCTGAAAGGTTTCCACACCGAGGTCTTTGCTTTTTACACCCAGGCGGCGCAGCTGCTTCAAAGCGAGGGTAGCGGCAGCATGATCGATGTGCGGAAAGAAGCTGGCCGGCTCAACGATTTGGCCGACGTCATTCGTGATGCCCACCTCGTTCGAATGAAGACCGGTTCTTGCAGCGCCCTGTCGTCTCTTATCTTTAGCGATACCGCGATCGCCCTGCGCCGGATCAAGAACCATACGGTCAATCTCTACGAATCGCTATTAGTTGAAGGCTACTGAGAGGGCCGTTGCAGTGCTGCACTTCTTGAAGGTGGTATCTACAATTGGTTTTTAGCATTTATCGCAGGAAGGCGATGCTTAAATTATGAAAAAGCATCCCGTGGATTATTACAAGACCTTAGATAGATGATCTGAACCAAATGGGCAGAGATTCTTGTAGCCCATAGATTAAAAGAAAGGCCCGACCTGTTTTCAGGCGGGCCTTTTTACTATGAAAGTACCGCAAAAAATTGAGCGAGTAGTTTTACCTGATAGCCATCCCCGGTGCCCTTGTATAATGCCAGCTAAGTGCCATACTTAGTCTTGCAAGAAGACTTGTCCCCATTTGCACATTTTTTCAAGGATGGGGTAGATACTTCTTCCCTTCACGGTCAGAGAATATTCAACCTTAGGTGGCACCTGTGGGAAGACTTCACGGTGAACCAAACCGTCGGCTTCAAGTTCTCGCAGTTGCTGTGTCAGCATTTTACGAGTTATGCTCGAAAATTGCCGCTGCAACGCCGAAAAACGCATGACATCCTGTGCCAAGTGCCAGAGGATCGAGGCCTTGTATTTCCCACCGACCACCGCCAAAGTAACATCGATGCCGCACTTGTATTCTTTATCACGATAGACCATAAGTTCCGATATCGACTGACTTGCTTGCATCTCAACTCCTCGATTTTGTAATGCGTACCTAAAAGGGTACTACGTATCAAAAAAGTGCGTACTTGATGATCCAGGGCATATGGTTGAGTATAGCTCAAGTGATAATTCACGTATAGTGCTCCCTTTAGGGCTATTCACCAATAGGAGAAATTTTTTATGAAGATGATCGCTTTTAACGGCAGCCCCAACAAAGAAGGAAACACTTTTCAGGCGATAAACATGGTTGCTGCTGAACTGGTAAAAGAAGGTATTGAAACAGAAATTATACAGGTGGGAAGTCAAGCGATCAGAGGCTGCACCGCTTGCAACCAGTGCATCAAAAATAAAAATGAACGCTGTGTGTTGCCGGGTGATGACGTCAATGACTGGATTCAAAAAATGAAACAAGCTGATGGAATTATTTTGGGTTCGCCTGTCCATTTCTCGGCAATAGGCGGCGCCATGAAATCATTTCTTGATAGGGCCTTCTATGTGGTTGGCTTCAATAACGGTATGCTACGCCACAAGGTTGGCGCAGCGGTGGTTGCAGTCCGGCGCTCAGGAGGCCTGCCTACATTTGACCAACTAAACAACTTTTTGGGTTACGCCGAGATGTTGATACCGACGTCAAATTACTGGAATGTGATTCATGGAGCCCGTCCGGGGGAAGTAGCACAAGACGCAGAGGGTGTACAGATTATGCGGGTGCTGGGAAAGAATATGGCTTACTTGATGAAATTGGTTGAAAACGGTAAAGACGCGGTCGCAGCTCCGGAGAGAGAGTCCAAAGCCTTTACAAATTTTATTCGTTAGTGAAGCTCTGACCCGTCATTGGGTGCAGAATAAAAAAGCGGCGGAACCGATCGGTTCCGCCGCTTTTGTTGGTGATAGGTTGTTCTGTCGGTATCCGTTTAGCTTACCTTCAAATAGCTAAAATTGCTTGAAAGTAAGGCTGAAAGTGGATAGGTTGCTGGAGATTAATAACTAGTTGGAGTAAGTTTACCGAACAAAATGGACGAGCTTACCAATCGATATCCTATGACCTACCAATTCTTTTGCCATTTCTAGAGGGTACACTTCGTTGATGAAGAACACGCTTCAAAGACATTATGATGCTATCATTATTGGCTCCGGTATGGGCGGCCTGGCCGCGGCCTTATTTCATGCTAAATTTGGCAAACAGAAGGTCTTACTCGTTGAGCAGCATTCTAAATTGGGTGGATTTACCCACTCGTTCTCACGGGGTAAATATACTTGGAATGTAGGGCTTCACTATGTCGGAGCAATGTGTTCGGGTTCATTTGTTCGAAAAATCATGGATGTCCTGACCCGAAATCAAGTCACCTGGCAGGCCTTACCCGACCCCTTTGAGGTATATCATTTCCCCGGCTTCACTGTTAAGCAGCCCAATGGGTACAAGAACTATATTCGTGAACTGAAGGCACGGTTTCCCCTTGAAACAGGTATTGATGCCTACCTTAAGGATTTGAAGCGAGCCCGAATTTGGGGGAACATATTCTTTGCCTCCAAGGTACTTCCCGGTCATGTAGCCTGGTTGCCACGTTTGATTGCTCGTTTGTTCCTGGGGAAGTATCAAGATCGAAAGTTTATAGATTCTCTGAACGACCATCTACATTCGGATAAGATTAAGGCCGTTTTGACTGGGCAATGTGGTGATTATGGTCTCTCACCATCCAAGGCCAGCCTCTTTATCCACGCCACGATTTTCTTTCACTATGAAATGGGAGCCCATCGACCAGCAGGAGGTGCACAGGCCGTCGTTGAAACCATTGTTGCTCACCTTCGGGATTTGGATGCAGACTTTGCCGTCAGTCATTGCGTACAGGAAATCCTTATAAAAAGGGGCAAGGTCCATGGCGTGCGTTTAGCGCTTGTGGATAGGGAGGGCACCCAACAACCTGGCTTTGAGGTGTACGCCGATCGTGTGGTTTCTGCAGTGGGAGCTCGGAACACCTATCTAAAGTTGATTAATCCCATGCGAGCCCCTAAGAAGCTCTGTGCATCCCTGCGCAGTTTCCCTGCTGGCACCAGCATGCTAGTAGCCTATCTAGGGCTCAAGGGCGATCCCGCCAAGCTGGGATTTTCCGGTGAGAATCACTGGTTTTACCGCTCTACAGATCTTGAGCAACTCGATCGTATGCTCGATCAGCCGGAGGACAATGGGGCACCTATTGTCTATGTGTCCTTCGATAAGCAGCAGGACGCAGATGGAAAGATGATTCATACGGCCACACTCATTGCATCGGCTCGCTATCACGCATTTCTGGACTGTGGCGAAATGGGGACATGGAAAAAACGATCCCCTGCCTATGAAAAACTCAAAGCAGAACAAGGTCAGAAACTCGTCGATCTCGTTGAGAAAGAAGCTCCTGGTTTTAGCGACTTGATTGATACCAAAGTGTTTTCAACACCGCTGAGTATCGAATGGTTCTCCTGCCACCCAGAAGGGGAGGCCTATGGCTTGCCAGCTATTCCCGAACGCTATCACATCCATGCATTGGGACCACGTACCCCTATCCAAGGTCTCACGCTCGCAGGGGCGGACAGTTTGGCCCATGGTGTGGTTGGTGCCATGGTAGGAGGTATGACGGCCTTCACCTCCAGCCTGGGGTTCTTAGGTGTGGTCCGGTTTTTTAGAGAACTTGCCCAAACTCACCCGGGCCAAGATGTTGATGTCGATGCTCAGTAAATCTCGTTAAGCACAGAATTAGAAATTTTCATACCCCTCAGCTAATAACCGCTGACATTGGCAAAGGGGCCAGCCTTTGCTTGGCACATGTCAAACTTCTGGCTTATTTTATCGACCCGCTTGCGTAGCTGTCTGTTTTGAATACGCTGCTTTGCTGTCCCGGTAACAATGCTACCTACCGTACTGTTTTTCCCCATCCCAAATTCCTGGCCGATCTCTTCTCGATGCAAGACGCATCGCCATCTGGCAAGATAAGCAGCCAGGTTGCGTGGCTCGTTCAGCCAGCCTCTTTGGGTCCGCCCCAATTCCATCTCCTTAATCGCATAGCCTTGGCAAGCAACCCGTTTGATTTCGGCTATTGCTGAGCAAGGTCCCTGGGTTGACGGATTTCTTCATGATTTTGGAGCTGACGATAGGTGGGCTTAATCCTTTGAACATAATCCCGGCTGCCAAAAAAAAATATTGCCAGATCGTTTTTTCCGAAACAGTCCATGACTTCCGTAGAATCTTCGCATTGCACAAAGCTCTGGTATGGTTTTTCGCCTTATTCCGCTCTTTGGAAAACATGTCGAGCAGGGTTCCCTTATGCAGCCAATCCCACTTTTTGGCAGAGTAGATATACCCCAGATGGCTGGACCAGAGATAATCACCCACAGCATTGCACAGATGTGCTGTGATTGGATTTCGGTGAATATAACGAA